>NZ_BMDZ01000089.1 GCF_014636235.1 Tistrella bauzanensis | reverse complement strand
CATGTCCCCCTCTCAGGAACACTCATACAGACTCCACTTCGCCACCGGTCGCCAGGGCTATTCTTCAAATGCGATTCCCCTGCGGTGGGGCCCCACGGCTTCGGACTGGTGGATGAAGGCCCGGCGCTGCACCTGTTCGCCGAATTCGGCGTGGTGTTCCTGCTGTTCTCGATCGGCCTGGAATTGTCGTTCGAACGCATGCGCACCATGCGCCGGCTGGTGCTGGGGCTGGGCCTGACCCAGGTGCTGGTCACCGGCGCGATCGCCGCCGGTATCGGCATGGCGCTGGGGCTGGCGCCGGTGCCGGCCATGATCATCGGCGGCGCGCTGGCCTTGTCGTCCACGGCCGTGGTGCTGCAATTGCTGGTGGAACGCGGAGAGCAGGTCACCCGCATCGGCCGGGTGGCGATCGCGGTGCTGCTGTTTCAGGATCTGGCGGTGGTGCCGATGCTGGCGGCCCTGCCGCTGCTGGCGGCGCCCGGCGGCGACGCGCTGGCGGCGCTGGGGCTGGCGGTGGCAAAGGCCGCCGTGGCGCTGGTCGGCATCTCGCTGGCCGGGCGCTATCTGTCGCAGCCGGCCTTCCGGCGGATCGCGGCCCTGCGCAATCCGGATGTGTTCATGGGTGCCACCCTGCTGGTGGTTCTGGGCACCTCGCTGCTGACGGCGCTGGCCGGCATGTCGCTGGCGCTGGGCGCATTCCTGGCCGGCGCGTTGCTGGCCGGCACCGCCTTCCGTCATCAGATCGAGGGCGATATCGAGCCGGTGCGCGGCCTGTTCCTGGGGGTGTTCTTCCTGTCGGTGGGCATGGGCGTCGATCTGGGGGTGGTGGTGGCCGAGTGGCCGCTGGTGCTGGCGCTGACCCTGGGGCTGCTGGCGGTCAAGACCCTGGTTCTTGCCGGGCTGGGGAGGATCTTCGGCCTGCCGGTGCCGCTGGCGGCACGCAGCGGCCTGCTGCTGGCCCAGGGCGGCGAATTCGCCTTCGTCGTCATCGGCACCGCCGGCATGCTGGGGCTGGTGGCGGGGGCCGATGCCGCACCGGTGACCGCGGCGGTCGCTCTGACCATGGCGGTCACCCCGCTGCTGGATGCGATGGGCCGCCGGTTGGAACGCCGGCTGACGCCGCCTGCAGCCGCTCCCGCCGATCAACTGGGCGAGGAAGCCGCCGATCTTGAGGCCCATGTCGTGATCCTGGGCTTCGGCCGGGTCGGGCGCACCGTCGCCCATGTGCTGGAGCACAGCCGCAGCCCCTATCTGGCGCTGGATCTCGACAGCGATCAGGTCGCCGATGGCCGGCTTCAGGGCCATAACGTGTTCTTCGGCGATGGCGCGCGCCGCGATGTGCTGCGCGCGGCCGGTATCGAGCGCGCGGCCGCGGTGGTGGTGACGGTGGATCATGCCGCCGCCGCCGAACGCGCGGTACGCGCCATCCGCCATGCCGCCCCCGGCGTGGCCATCGTCGCCCGCGCCCATGATGCCCATCACGCCGAGCGGCTGCGTCATGCCGGCGCCGGTCGGGTTCTGCCCGAGACGATCGAGGCGAGCCTGCTGCTGGCGGCGGCGACACTCGACGAGGTCGGCCGCGAGGCTGAGGATATCGAAGCCTGTCTGGGCCGGCTGCGCGCCGATGGCTATGCCCAGTTGCTGCCGCTGGTGGTGGGCCGCCGTACCGAAGGCGAGGCCGAGGCCGTCACAGCGGCACCGCCGGCCCCCCGCCGCCGGCGCTGGCTCAGGCGCGACCGGCGGGGGTGAGGTGCTGCCGTCTGCGCCCGGTCAGAGTGGCAGGAAGGCATCGGCCTCGCGGTCATAGGCCAGGATGCGGGCGTTGGCGATGTCGTAATACCAGCCATGCAGGCGGATGGTGCCGGCAGTCAGCCGGTCGGCGATCCAGGGGAACGTGGCCAGATTGGCCAGGGACACCTTGATCGATTCCAGCTCGCACAGATGCTGGTGCTCATGGGCATCGACATCGGCGTGGTCGTGCAGGATCCGCGCCCGCACATCGGCGATCTGCGACATCCAGACATCGATGAAGTCGTTGTTGGGTTGTTCGGGGTCGCGCTGGACCAGGGCGCGGATGCCGCCGCAACTGGCATGGCCCAGCACCACCACATGCTGCACGCCCAGGCCATTGACCGCGAATTCCAGCGCCGCCGAGGTGCCGTGGCGGGCGCCGTCGGGTTCAAACGGCGGCACCAGATTGGCCACGTTGCGCAGGATGAACAGATCGCCGGGATCGGCCGACGTGATCAGCGCCGGATCGACCCGGCTGTCGCAACAGGCGATCATCATCACCTTCGGCGTCTGTTCGCGGGCGAGCGATGCGAACAGCGTCGGGTTGTTGCGCATGCCGTCGTCCCGGAACCGCCGGAACCCTTCGATCACCTTGTTGAGCGCGTCCATTCCGTCTCCTCAGGGTCTCTACGCCGCGATCATGGCCGGTATACGGCTTCTTTCCCGTGATCTTAGATACCACCACAACCCCGGTCATGAAAGTCCGCGCGCGGTGCATGGACGCACTGCCATGGCCGCGCGATATCACAGCCCAGTCATCGGACTGCCACGAAACCGTCAAATGCCGCGGGTACAACCCGGGCACGTCGGCGATCGTGGCTTGCCCGTCAGTTGAACCCTCGTCGATGCATCGGACCTATGCCCATGACCATGTCCACCTTGTCGGATCCTCGCGTTATCGGCCATCGCGGCGCCAGCGGGGCCGCGCCTGAAAACACGCTGCCCGCCATCGCCCTTGCTGCCGATATGGGTGTGGCGATGGTTGAGTTCGACGTCAAGCTCACCCGTTGCGGCGTGCCGGTGCTGATGCATGACGATCTGGTCGACCGCACCACCGATGGCCACGGGCCGGCGGCGGGGTTCGATCTGGCGGCATTTCAGGCGCTGGATGCCGGGCGCTGGTTCGACGACCGCTTCTCGGGCACCCGCGTGCCGACCCTGGGGGAGACCATCGAACTGCTGGTGGCGCGCGATCTCGACGCCAATGTCGAGATCAAGCCCTGTCCCGGACGCACGGCTGAAACCGCTCGGCTGGTGGTCGAGATGCTGCTGCGGCTGTGGCCGGCGGACAAGCGGCCGCCGCTGCTGTCGTCGTTCGAGATGGAGGCCCTGGCCACGGCCCGCGACCTCGCCCCCGATCTGCCGCGCGCGCTGCTGTTCGAGACCCTGCCGCCCCCGGCCGAGATGGACCGGCTGACGGCCGATCTGGCGCCGGTGGCCGTGCATCTGTGGGAACGGCCGATCGACGCCGATGTGGTGGCCGCGGTCCATGGCCGCGGTCTGGCGCTCAGGGCCTGGACCGTCAACGACCCGATCCGCGCCGTTCATCTCGTCCGGCTGGGCGTCGATGCGGTGTTCAGCGATTTTCCCGACCGGATTCTCGGCGCTCTGGCCTGACCGGCCGGCGGGGCTGGTTCCCGCCGGTGGCTGCGCTGTCGTCTCCGATCCGGTCGCCCGCCTCAACCGAACCGTCAGGATCGCCGGTGCCGACCCGGCCGGTCCCTCGCAGGGAGCGTCGATATGAGCAAAACCTGGATCGTTGCCGCCGCCGTGGCCATGGGGCTCGCCAGCCCTGCCGCCGCCGCCACCAAAGTTGAATGGTGGCATGCCATGGGTGGCGAACTTGGCCAGAAGGTCGAGGAGATCGCCCGCAACTTCAACGCCACCCAGTCCGATTACGAGCTGGTGCCGGTCTACAAGGGCACCTATGCCGAGACCATGACCTCGGCGATCGCCGCCTTCCGCGCCGGTCAGCAGCCGGCGATCGTGCAGGTGTTCGAGGTCGGCACCGCCACCATGATGGCGGCCAAGGGCGCGGTGAAGCCGGTCTATGAGGTGATGGCGGAAGCGGGCGAGCCCTTCGATCCCAAGGCCTATCTCCAGGCGGTGACCGGCTATTACAGCACCACCGACGGTCGCATGCTGTCGATGCCGTTCAACAGCTCGACCCCGGTCATGTATGTGAACCTCGATGCCGCCGCCAAGGCCGGCATCGATCCCAAGACCGATCTTGCCACCTGGGAACAGGTCGGCGATTACATCAAGAAGGCGCAGGCTGCCGGTTATACCTGCGGTATGACCACCGGCTGGCCGAGCTGGACCCAGATCGAGAACCTGTCGGCCTGGCACAATCTGCCCTTCGCCACCAACGAGAACGGCTTCGCCGGCCTCGACACGGTGCTGGAGATCAACGGCCCGCTGCAGGTGAAGCATCTTGAAACCCTGGGCGAATGGCAGAAGACCAAGGCGTTCGATTACGGCGGACGCCGCAGCGATGCGCGGCCCAAGTTCATTTCGGGCGAATGCGTGCTCTATATCGACAGCTCGGCCTCGCTCGCCGGCATCCGCAACGCGGTGCAGGATTTCAAGTTCGGCGTCAACATGCTGCCCTACTGGGCGAGTGCGGTTGAAAAGCCTCAGAACTCGATCATCGGCGGTGCCACCCTCTGGGTGCTCAGCGGCAAGTCGGCGGAAGAATACAAGGGTACCGCCAAGTTCTTCAGCTATCTGTCCTCGCCCGAAGTTCAGGTCGACTGGCATCTGTTCACCGGCTACCTGCCGATCACCACGGCGGCCTATGACCTGGCCAAGAAGCAGGGCGCTTACGACGAGAATCCGCTGGCCGAGGTCTCGATCCGTCAGATCAATCTGAACCAGCCGACCGCGAATTCCAAGGGTCTGCGCCTGGGCAATTTCGTCCAGATCCGCGACGTGATCGAGGAAGAGATGGAAGCGGTCTTCGCCGGCACCAAATCGGCCAAGGACGCGCTGGACAGCGCCAAGACCCGCAGCGACGACCTGCTGCGCCGGTTTGAACGCACCGCCGGCAACTGATCGCGATCATCCGATCGGATCATCCGATCCGGCACCGGCAGCTGTTGCCGGTGCCGGATCTGTTCCTGACGCCGATGGAAGCCTGCCTCACCCATGGCCAAACGCACCCTGTTTCGCGGCACCGCCCTGCCGCTCGCCCTGGTGGCGCCACAGATCCTGATCACCATCCTGTTCTTCGTCTGGCCGGCGGTGCAGGCGCTGAAACAGTCGATGCTGATCGAGGACGCCTTTGGCTTCGGCTCGGAGTTCGTCTGGTTCGAGAATTTCGAAGCGGTGCTGGCCGATCCCGGCTATCGCCATGCCTTCGGCGTCACCGCCGTGTTCAGCACGGGCGTGATGCTGCTGTCGCTGACCGGCGGGCTGTTGCTGGCGGCGCTGATCGACGGGGTGACGGCCAAGCGCACGGGCAGCCTCTACCGCGCCATGGCGGTGGCGCCCTATGCCATCGCGCCGGCCGTGGCCGGGGCGCTCTGGTTCTTCATCTTCAATCCCACGGTCGGCATCGGTGCCCATTGGCTGGATCTGGTCGGGATCGACTGGAACCACGTCCGCAACGGCGATCAGGCGCTGCTGCTGGTGGTGCTGGCCTCGGCCTGGAAGCAGATCGCCTATAATTTCGTGTTCTTTCTGGCCGGTCTGCAATCCATCCCGCGCTCGCTGCTGGAAGCGGCGGCGATCGATGGCGCCGGGCCGCGCCGGCGGTTCGTCTCGATCGTGCTGCCGCTCTTGTCGCCCACCGCCTTCTTCCTGGTGGTGGTGAACCTGGCCTATGCGTTCTTCGACACCTTTCCGGTGATCCACGCGGTCACCCAGGGCGGCCCCGGTGTCGCCACCGAAACCCTGGTCTACAAGGTGTTCAAGGACGGCTTCATCGGCCTCGATCTCGGCCGGTCCGCGGCCCAGTCGGTGATCCTGATGGTGCTGGTGGCGGGGATGACCGTGATCCAGTTCCGCTATGTCGAGCGCCGCGTTCACTACTGACCAGATGACCAGACCGATCCGAAGGAATTGATGCCATGGCCATGGTCGAAGGCACTGCGCGCTCCCGGCTGATCCGGCATGCGCTGATCATGATCGGTCTCGCGACCATCGCTTTTCCGGTCTATATGGCGCTGGTGACATCCACCCACGAGGCCGCGACCATGGTGCGGGGGGTCGTGCCGCTGCTGCCGGGGACCGAACTGGTCGATACCTATTCGCGTGTGCTGGCCACGGGTATTCCCACCTTCGGCAGCATGTCGGTGCTGGCGATGCTGGGCAATTCGCTGGTCATGGCGCTGGGCATCGCCATCGGCAAGATCGTCATCTCGCTGCTGTCGGCCTATGCGATCGTGTTCTTCCGGTTTCCGCTGCGGACGCTGTGGTTCTGGATGATCTTCGCCACGCTGATGCTGCCGGTCGAGGTCAGGATCGTGCCGACTTTCCAGGTGGTCGCCGATCTGGGGCTGCTGAACAGCTATGGCGGGCTGGTGGTGCCGCTGCTGGCATCCGCCACCGCCACCTTCCTGTTCCGTCAGTTCTTCCTGACCATCCCCGACGAGCTGGTCGAGGCGGCGCGGGTCGACGGCGCCGGGCCGATGCGGTTCTTCTTCGACATCATCCTGCCCCTGTCGCGGACCAACATCGCGGCGCTGTTCGTGATCATGTTCGCTTATGGCTGGAACCAGTATCTGTGGCCGCTGATCGTGACCAGCGATCCCGCCTATACCACGATCATGATCGGCATCCAGCGCGCGCTTTCTGGCAGCGACGAGTTGACGCCATGGAACCTGGTCATGGCCATGACCATCCTGGCCATGCTGCCGCCGCTGGCGGTGGTGCTGGGCATGCAGCGCTGGTTCGTCAAGGGCCTGGTCGACAGCGAAAAGTAATACCGGCCCCGCAAGGTCATACCGGCTTGGTCCTGCCCGCCGGTCATACCGTCCTGCCCACTCACTCCGGAAGAGTCTTACCCGATGAGCACGCTCACCCTGCGCGGCCTGCGCAAGTCATATGGCGACACCCCGGTCATCCATGGTGTGGAACTGGACGTCGCCGATGGCGAATTCGTGGTGCTGGTCGGCCCCTCGGGTTGCGGTAAATCCACCCTGCTGCGGATGGTGGCCGGGCTTGAGACCGTGGGCGAGGGCCGGATCGAGATCGATGGCCGGCTGGTCAACGAGCTGGAGCCGCGCGACCGCGATGTGGCGATGGTGTTCCAGAACTATGCGCTCTATCCGCATATGACCGTGTTCGACAACATGGCCTATGGCCTGAAGATCCGCGGCCAGAGCAAGGACCGGATCCGCGCCCGCGTCGACGAGGCCGCCGCCATGCTGGGCTTGGGGGATCTGCTGAACCGCAAGCCGCAGGCGCTGTCCGGCGGCCAGCGCCAGCGCGTGGCCATGGGCCGTGCGATCGTGCGCGAGCCCAAGCTGTTCCTGTTCGATGAACCGCTGTCGAACCTGGATGCCAAGCTCAGAGTGCAGATGCGGCTGGAAATCAAGCGCCTGCATCAGCGCCTGGGCGTCACCAGCCTGTATGTCACCCATGATCAGGTCGAGGCGATGACCCTGGCCGACCGGCTGGTGGTGATGCATGGCGGGCGGGCCGAACAGATCGGCCGGCCGCTGGATCTGTATCTGCGCCCGGCCACCCGCTTCGTCGCCGGCTTCATCGGCTCGCCGGCGATGAACTTCATGCCGGCCGCCATCGCGGCCGACGCGGTGCTGGTTCAGGGCGATCGCCCGATCCGGATCGACCCGGCGGCGGTGGGACTGGGCGGTATGACCGGGGATGGCAAGGATGGCGTTCTGGGCATCCGGCCGGAAGACCTGCACCGCGCCGGCGCCACGGTGCTTCAGGGTGCGGCCACGCTCGACATAGCACTGGACGTGGCGGCGGTGGAACCGCTGGGGGCCGATACCCTGATCCATGGCCGGCCATGCAGCCCCTGCGGTGCCGCCCTGGCCGACCCGGCCGGAGAGGCGCGTGGCCTGATGACCGCGCGTCTGGCCGGGCCGGTGGATGCGATCCCCGGCAGCCGCCTGCCGCTTCAGGCCCGGCTGGACCGCCTGCACGTCTTCGGTGCCGACGGCCGCAGGCTGGGGGCCTGAGGCCGCAACCGGCCCACCGGATGCCGGCGGCTCAGCCGGCCATCTTCGGGTCGTCGATCACCTTGACCGCGATCTGCTTCGTGTCGACCAGATGCAGGTCGCGCTGCGGGAAGGGGATGCTGCAGCCGGCGGCTTCCACCGTCAGCTTGGCGCCCTTGATCATGTCCCAGCGCAGGTCCCAGTAATTGTCCAGCGTCGCCCAGATCCGGAGCGTGAGGTCGACCGAGCTTTCGCCCAGATTGGTTACCATGGTCTGTGCCGCCGGGTCTTTCAGCACCCGGTCGTCGGCATCGGCCATGGCTTTCAGCGCGGTCAGCGCCGCGTCGATGTCGTCGTCATAGGCGATGCCCACCACCACGTCCATCCGGCGCACGGGGTTGCGGCTGTAATTGGTGATCGCCTGTCCCCAGACCTGGCTGTTGGGCAGGCTCATATACACGCCATCGGCCATTTTCAGTTCGGTGGTGAACAGGCTGACATGGATCACCGATCCGGCACGGCCGCCGGCATCGATGAAATCTCCCACCCGGAACGGGCGCAGGAACAGCAGCATGATGCCTGCCGCCACATTCGACAATGTGCCCTGAAGCGCCAGACCGATGGCAAGACCGGCGGCACCCAGAATGGCGATGATGCTGGCCGTCTGCACCCCGAACTGGCCCAGCACGATCACGATGGTCAGGACGATGATCGCATACCGGATGATGGTGGCGATGAACGGGCGCAGCGTCGGGTCTATGCTCGACAGCCGGCCCAGTGCGCGGCTCATCCCCCGTTCGGCCCAGCCGGCGACCAGCCAGCCGCCGATCAGGATGGCGACCGCCCCCAGAACCGCCATGCCATAGGTCACGGCAAGGGCGCTCAGGGTGGCTGCAACGGCATCGAGTTCCGTCGACATCTGGTTCATGCGGTCGGGCATCTTTCGGTAGGAGTGGACAGGGTGATGGCCGCCTTGTGAAGGCGGCCATCGGTTGGGCTCAGGCGGATCAGGTGGTCAGGCGGCGGATCAGGTCCTCGTTGCGCCGGCGGACGATCACCGGGATCAGGAACAGATCCAGCAGCAGCCACAGGAACAGCAGGATGAAGCCGATATAGCCGATGAACACCACGGCCAGCAGGGTGCTGACACCGTTCAACGCCAGCATCAGCAGACCGCTGACCCAGGCCCCCAGATACATCCGGTGCACGCCGAACACGCCGAGGAAGAACCACAGCAGATAGGCGATCAGCAGGCTCTTCTTCTCGTTGTCATAGCGCATCATCATGGCGCTGCGGTCCTGGCCGCTCCAGGCGCTGTCGCCGGAGGCTCCGCGTGGCCGGTCGCCCAGGAAATCCTCGTCTCTGCTCATCGCGACAGTCCTGCCTTCCTGCGGTTCCCTCGGGCCATCGGCCGCGTGGATGCGACCGGCCTATGTTTCACATGGAACCATGCGGGGCGCGATGCCGCAACCATGCTGCCCGACATGGGACAGTTGCGTCAGGCGACGGCCGTGGGTCATGCCGGAACTACCAGCACTACCAGCACGGCCGGCGCGACCAGCTCTAGCGCGCGCCGGGCATGCGGGCCAGGGCGGCGCGCATCTCGCGGCCCAGGGCGGCCACCAGCTCGGCCACGGCAATACCATCCGGGCGTACCAGCCCGGCGCCGGCACCCGCCCAGTATGCCTGCGCTTCGGGCACCCCCGCCGCATCGGCCGCGGCCCGGATCGGTTTGGTCAGGCCATGCTGGGCCGGGAAGGCCGCCAGTGCCGTCGGCTCGGGCGGTATGGCCTCGCCCGCCGACAGCAGCTTTCGGGCATAGCGGCCGGTATAGCTGCGGGTCAGTACGGTCATGGCGCCACCCGCCCGGGCGGATGTCTGCAGCAACTGGCGGTGACCGGGCCTGGTGCCGGCCTCGGCCGTGGCCATGAAGGCGGTGCCGAGCTGGGCGCCGGCGGCACCCAGCGCCAGCGCCGCCGCCACGCCGCGCCCGGTCATGATGCCGCCGGCGACGATCAGCGTCACGCCCGCCGCCTCGGCCTCGGGTGCCATCGCCTCGATCAGCGACGCCCAGCTCTGCGACGGTGGTGGACCGTCGGCCGAGAACATGCCGCTATGGCCGCCAGCCTCGGCGCCCTGTATGCAGATCATGTCGATGCCGGCCGCGATCAGCCGGCGGACCTCGTCGGCCGTGGTGGCCGTGCCGATCAGGGCAATGCCGCGGCGCCGGGCCTCTTCCACCAGCCCGGCCGGCGGCAGGCCCATGGTGAAGCTCAGCGCCGCAGGGGCCTCGTTCAGCACCGCCTGGATCTGGGGGCCAAGCGGCGGTGCGGCGTCAGACACGTCGTCGGGCAGGTCCGCGCCGACCCGTGCGGCCAGCGGCGCCAGGGCGGCACGGGCCGCGGCAATCTCGGGCGCCGTGGCGGTGCGGCCCTGATGGAAGAACAGATTGACCGCGAATGGCCGGTCGGTCAGCGCGCGGATCGCGCGGATCGCCGCCGGCAGATCCTGCGCCGGGGTGTAGGCCGCACCCAGTGCGCCCAGCACGCCGGCATTGCTGGCCCCGGCAACCAGTTCGGCCGTGGTCGGCCCGCCGGCCATCGGCGCCTGGATGACCGGCAGGGTCAGCCCGAAGCGGCGGGTGAGCGCGGTATCGACAATGGCGTTGGGCGGCGTGGTCATGGCGGCAACCTCGGACGGATGAAGGGCAGGGCAGGGTGAAGCACTGGAACCTGTCGATCATGGGTCCGGTCACGCTTGCACGCCAGCGACAATCGGTCGATGCTGCTTGCAGATGTGATGCAAACAGCTTGAACGGACGACCTGCATGGATCTGGTGGATCTGGCGGCGGTGAAGGCCGTCGCGGAACTGGGCGGTGCCAGCGCCGCCGCCGAGCGGCTGAACTGCGTGCCATCGGCGGTGACCGCGCGGATCAAGCGGCTGGAGGCGGATCTGGGCGTGGCCCTGTTCCGGCGCCGGTCGCGGGGCCTGGACGTCACCGATGCCGGCCGCCGGCTGGCGGATTATGCCGACCGGCTGCTGATGCTGGCCGAGGAGGCGCGCCGCGCGGTCAGCCCGGATGGGGATGGTCATACCGGGCACCGGTCGGCATGGCCGGTGCGGATCGGCACCATGGAGACCATCGCCGCCACCCATCTGCCGCAGATCCTGGCGCGGTTCCGGGCCGGCCCCGCGGGCGGCGGCGTGATCAGCGTGACCGCCGGCACCACCGACGAGCTGGTGGCGGCCCTGCTGCGCCACCGGGTGGATGTGGCGCTGATCGCGGGGCCGCTGGACCATCCGGCATTGAGCGCCCGGCCGGTCTGGACCGAGGATCTGGTTCAGCTGCGTGCGGCCGGCACCGACCCGAACGCGCAGTCCCCGCCGCTGCCCCTGATCGGCTTCCGCAGCGGCTGTGCCTATCGCGCGCGCGCCGAACGGCTGCTGCGCGATGCCGGCCGGCTGCCGGTGACGGTGCTGGAACTGGGCACGCTGGACGGCATCATCGGCTGTGTCGCGGCCGGGCTGGGCTTCACCATCCTGCCCGCCAGCATGATCACCGCCGCCAATCTGCCGGCAGGGCTGGAGATCCGCGCCATCGACCATCCGGCAACCCGGGTGCAGGTTCTGGCCGCCTGGCCGCGCGGTCGCAACGAGCCGGCGGCCATGGCCTTCGCCGATGCCGCCGCCCAGGCCGACGGCGACTATCCGTTCAGCCTGGCAGATGCCTGACGAGAAAGGCGGCCGCGGCCTCGGCACCGGCCTGATCGATGCCATGGGCGAGCCCCGGCCGGCGCAGAACATCGACCGCGATGCCGGCATCCTTCAGCTTCGCGGCCGCATGGCCCGAGGCTTCCACCGGCACCACCGGATCGGCCGCACCATGGATCAGCAGCACCGCCGGGCGCGTGGCCGCCGCCGGCACCGGCGGCACCGGCCCCAGCAGCGCGCCTGAAAAACCGACGATCGCCGCCGGCGCCGGATTGAGCGCCAGCCCCACACCCAGCGCCATCATCGTGCCCTGCGAAAACCCGATCAGCGCCAGCCGGTCGGCCGCGAGGTCGTGGGTTTCCAGCGCCGCCGCCAGGAAACTGCGCAACGGCCCGGCCGACCGGGCGACCCCCGCCGCCATTCTGGCATGGGCGGCAGCCATGTTGGCCGGTTCCCGACGCAGCAGATCGGGGTCGTAATCATCCAGCCCGAACCATTGCCGACCGAAGGGCGACATCTCGCAGGGTTCGGGCGCATCGGGTGCATAGAAGGCGGTGCCGGGCAGCACCTGGGCAAAGAACGGCGCCAGGCCGATGAGGTCCTGGCCGTCGGCGCCATAGCCGTGCAGGAACACGACGACGCGCCGCACCGTGCCATCGGGGGGCAGCAGTTCGGGGCCGGTCAGGCCGGGTTGCGCGGTCATGATATCAGTCTCCGGATGTGACCATGGCCGGACCGGCCGATGGCAGGTGATGGTCGATGAAGCTGGTGGCGGCGGCAAGCCCGGTGAGGTCGACCCGATGGTCGAGATCCGGCCGGGCCAGCAGATCGACCGGAAACCCCGCCATGGCCAGTGTTGCCTGAACATAGCGCGCCGCCGCGAAGGGCACGATGTCGTCGGCCCGGCCGTGCACGAGCAGAACCGGCGGCAACGATCCGGTCCGCGGCGGCTGAACCGATACGGCCTGAACCGGCCCCAGCAGCGTGCCCGAGAAGCCGACCACCGCCGATGGCGCGGGACGCCCGGCCCTGAGCCGGCCCAGCATCAGCGCCAGCGACATCATCTGGCCCTGCGAGAACCCGGCCAGGGCCATGTGGCGGGCATTCAGCCCCAGACGGTCGAGCACCGCATCGATCCGGACATCCAGCGCCGGGCAGGACGCGGCCGCGGTGGTGGCCATGCGGGCATGGCCGGCGGCATCCGCGGCCGGCATCGCCGCCGGATCGCCGGCAACGAAGCCCGGCTGATAGCCGGGGGTGGCGAACCATTGCAGCCCGGCCACACCTTCGGGGCAGGGCTCGGGGCCATTGGGAGTGAAGAAGGCCGTATCGGGCATCCGCCGCGCCATGCGGCGGGCGAAGCCGGCCATCTCGCGGCCATCGCCGCCATAACCGTGGAGCAGCACAACCAGCCGGCGTGCCGGGCCATCGGCGGGCCGCATCAGGGCGGGTAGATCGGATAAGGGCAGCGGCATCGGGCGGTCGGGCTCCGTGATCGCGGATTGCGGGCTCACCATCGGCCAAGCCCCGCACCATATGTCAGGATCATCCGCCGCACCGCAACCCCGGACAATCCCGCAGAGGAAGGCCGACGCGCCCATGACCGACGACACCGACAGCCGCCGCCGTGCCGATCTTCAGGCGGTGATGACCGCCCATGCCGCGTTCTATCAGGCCTTCATCGACCGGAATTTCGGCGCCATGACCGCCGCTTGGGCGGCGCGGCTGCCGATCGCCTGCATCCATCCCGGCTGGGGTGCGCTGGTGGGGCATGAGGCGGTGATGACCAGTTGGCGGGCGATTCTGGCCAATCCCAACGCGCCGGCGGTGACGGTGGACCTGGTCGATCTGGCGGTGCTGGGCGATCTGGCGCGGGTGATCGCCTATGAGCGGATCAACGACGCGGTGCTGATCGCCACCAACCTGCTGGCGCGCGAGGATGGTGGGTGGAAGTTGATCCATCATCAGTCCGGCCCGACGCCGCCACCCACCGAGTATGCGAGCCCGGTGCCGCCGCACCGGCTGAACTGAGCGTATGGGGCATTGGCCCGACTTGAGCAGTGACCCGACGCAGCCTGATCAGGATTGGTCCGGGTGCAGTCGCTTCACCATCCGGGCCGCCAGTTGCGGTGGCGCCAGCCGCGACAGGATCGCGCCCAGCCGGTTGGCCCGTCCCGGCACCACCAGCGGCCGGCCGGCGAAGGTGGCCTCCAGGCCGATGCGTGCCACCTGCCCGGCGGTCATCAGCCCCGGATTGCCGCTGAACAGCCGCGATCCGGCCATGCCGGCCCGCTCGGCGAAACCGGTGCGGGTGGGGCCGGGGCACAGCGTGGTGACGGTGACGCCGGTACCGGCCATCTCCACCGCCAGCGCCCGGCCCAGCGAGACGACATAGGCCTTGGCCGCGTAATAGACCGCCAGCCCGGGGCCGGGCACGAAGGCCGCCGTCGAGGCCAGGTTCAGCACCCGGCCGCGCCCGGCCGCCACCATTGCCGGCAGCACCGCGCGTGTCAGGATGGTCAGGGCTGCGATGTCGACGGCGATCTGCCCGTCGATCGCCGCCGGATCGATGCGGTCGAAGCGGCCGGCGATGCCGAAGCCGGCATTGTTGACCAGCACCGCCGGCACCCGGCCATCGGCATCCAGCGCCGCCTGAAGGTTGGCGCGGATGGCATCGGCAGGGCCCGACAGGTCGAGCGGCAGGCAATGGCTTCGGGCGCCGGCCGCGCCTGCGGCCTCGGCGGTGCGGGCGAGCCCGCTGGCGTTGCGGGCGATCAACAGCAGATCATAGCCACGGGTGGCGAGCGCCAGGGCGATCTCGCGGCCTATGCCGCCGCTGGCGCCGGTGACGATGGCGAGGGGACGTGTGGTTGTGGTCATGGCGTGCGCATCCTGACGGGGGTCGATGAGCGGCCGGCCGTTGCCGTCACCGTCACGGGCGTGACATCGTGGCTCTGATAGGATCTGGTGACGGGATGACCAGTAGCGGGATGGCCTGTGACGGGGCGTCCTGTGACGGGGTGCCGCCGCACCGGGCAGACCACCAAGGGAGCCACCGATGATTGAACTCGCGATCAGCGCCTTCGTCACCCTGTTCGTGATCATCGATCCGGTCGGACTGGCGCCGATGTATGGCGCGCTGACCCGCGACCATGGCGAGGCGGCCCGCCGGCGCATGGCGATCCGCGGCGTGGCGGTGGGCGGGCTGGTGCTGCTGGGCTTTGCGGTGGGCGGCGAGGCGCTGCTGGGCGCGATCGGCGTATCGCTGGATGCCTTCCGGGTAGCGGGCGGCGTGCTGCTGTTCGTGGTTGCCTTCGACATGGTGTTCGAACGCCGCACCGAACGCCGCCGCCGTCAGGTGGAAGCGGCCCATGCCGCCGATATCGGCGCGGGTGCCGCCGCGATGCTGGCGGCGGAAAGCGCCTTCGCGGCGCCGGAGATCATGGAAGACGCCCTGACGCATGAACATGAGGACGTCTCGGTCTTCCCGCTCGCCATTCCGCTGATCGCCGGCCCCGGCGCGATCACCTCGACCCTGCTGCTGACCACCCGCGCCGGCGGCGACTGGCTGGCGCTGGCCCTGGTTCTGGGCATTCTGGCGCTGGTTCTGGCGCTGACCCTGGGCGCGCTGCTGATCGCCGGTCGCCTGAACCGGCTGCTGGGCGAAACCGCCGCGGCGGTGATCAGCCGGGTGCTGGGCATTCTGCTGGCGGCGCTGGCCGCGCAGTTCATCCTCGACGGCGCGGCGGCGCTGGTGCTGGAGGTGATCCAGCGCGGCGGCGCGTGACCACCGGCTGAGGACGTCAGCTCTCAGTATACTGGCCACAGCCCAGCCGTGAGGCCGACACCCGGTGCTGTGGGCCGATGCGTTGGTTATTCGTTCCTCAGGGCAGGGGCGTCGTCACCGGCGAGGCCCGTGGCCGGCTCTGGTCTGACGACACCTGGTGTGCCTGCGACGGCGATAGTCGACCATCCGCATGCTACGGAACCAGATCGAGCCGGGATCATTCGCGGCGGTGGGGGTGACCTCTTCATTCACCGATCGTATGTCATCAGCAGTGGAGCGGCATCCCGTAGTTCTTTCGATATACGCCCGATTGCACGGAAGGCATCGTTGACGGGGGTGGCGGCTCCGTGACGCGATGATTGGAGCAAGCCTTTGAAGCCTTGCCCGCTTGCCATCCCAATTTCCTCAAATAAACAGATTGGCAAGCGGCGATTCTCTTTAAAGCGGCGATCAGGTCCCCCATTCTTATTGACGTACTTCCATGTTTCTCCGACAACAGTGGCATCCGTAGGCGCGCTCTCGACGATCATGTTCTGATTTCGCACATCAGTTCTGAGATCGTCATATCGGACTGCGCCATATGTATTATTCTCAAGGACCAATATACAGTCGGGGAAGAAAAAGCAGGATTTTCCATCGATTTTCAGCATGGGCGGCGTGATGTTCGATGCAACGCCCGGCGGCAACGCATAGAGAACTGAGGTGCTACCGGTTTCTACGAGGCTGGGAGCCTGTTGCCGAATGCCCGCTACCCATGGTTTGACGCCGTCTGCTGACGGCTTGGGAGCTTGGCGGGGGTCTCGCGCGGT
>NZ_BMDZ01000088.1 GCF_014636235.1 Tistrella bauzanensis | reverse complement strand
TCTCGTCGATCAGCCGTGGCTCATCATGTCCATCGGCATGCGATCATGGGCACATGGGTGACCGTCCATGGGACTTGGTATCATTCGTCTGTGCCACCGCGGTACTGCGTGATCTGGCCGGGCGGCTGGCGGCGGGTGCTGCCGCCGGCAGCCGAGGCGCGGCGCTCGCCGCCGGGCTTGGTGCCGCCGCCGATGATCTGGCGCGGGTGACCGCACATGAACATGTCCTTGATGCCCGCGCCGACCTGGAAGCAGCAATCTTCGGCGATGGCGGCGCTGCGCCGGGTCAGCCGGGAAAGCGCCGGCACGGCATTGCTGATCGACACGGCCGCCCGCCTTGTCGCAGACGCGCTGGAATGGCTGGGGCCGGTGGCGGTCGTCACCCCCGATACCACCCGCATCGACCGGCCCAGCCTGAAGGTGCTGGCCCGCGCCTGCCTGCTGGCGCCCGCCGACAGCCAGGTCACCTGGATCTGGCGGCAGTCGCGCGATGGTGGTTTCAACGCCGTGACGCAGGACAATGTGGCAGCCGACGCATTCGGCCGTCTTGCCGCAGGCAGTCGTGACGATCTGCTCGCCACCCTGCGCACGATCCTGCGGGTCACGCCTGTGAATGGTGCCGTCGGCACGGGCACTGCGGGCATGCCCGGGCCGGTGCGGGTCAGCGCCCGCACCGTCGCCGGGGCCTGTGCATGGCTGTCGACCCAGAATTACGATGCCGGGCTGTGGTGGGCCGGCGGCCTCACCGATCCAACGGTCGACGATCACCGGCTGATCGCCCTGATCCTGACCAACCTCAACCTCCATGATCAGGCGATCGATCAGTTGCAGACCGGTCACGCCAAGGCGCGGCATGCCACGCTGCGCGCGCATCTGCTGTATATGCAGGCACTGATCTGGTCGAAGCGGAAATTCGATCTGGTGCGCAGCGAAGACTGCATCGCCCGCGCCCATCAGGCGCTGGACGCAGCTTTGGCCGATGATCCGGGCGATGTCGCCATGGAACGGGCCTGGCTGCACAATGGTCAGGCGATGAACGCGCTGCTGGTGGCGCGTTTTGCCGGCCGGCCGGTGGCCGAGGCGTTCCCGCTGTCATACGATCATCTGACCCGTGCCTTTGCCGGCGTCACCCGCGGCCATACGCCCGACCGCACCTATCTGCGGTTCAACCTACTGGGCAATATGAGCAATCTGATGGAGATCCGCGGCGAGTACGCCGTGGCGCTGGACCTGCTGACCAAGACCTTCGACGAAGACCTGACCGCGCGCATCGATGATGGCGGCCTGTCGCGCGCGGCACAGCTTTGCATGCGCGCCGGTCTGATGGCACGGTCGGGCGATCCGGCCTCGGCCCTGCCGCTGTTTACCACCGCCCATCAACTGGTCGCGGCGGCGAACCGGCCGCTCAGCGCCGAGATCCTGGCACGCTCGCTTGGCGCCACACAGCTGCGGCTGGGGCTTGTCGATCAGGCGCGGACAGTGTTCACGCAGGGGCTCGATCAGGCCCTGGCGCAACGCGGAGCGGCGGGCGCCCGGGCCCATGGTGCCGGCCTCGCCACCTGCCATCTGCGCCAGGGCCGGCCCGATCAGGCGCTGGATCTGGTGATGCGGCTGGGCGACGAGGACGGGCTGTGGCTGGTGCCGCCCGATGCCGCCCATGCCCGCGACCTGTCGGCCCTGGCGCCGCCGTCGAGCTTTTCGAGCCTGCCGACCAGCCTGCCCGAGATCGACCTTGAAGGGCTGCACGGGGTGAGCATCGCCCGGGTGCTGCATGGCCACAGCGATGATCTGGGGCGACTGGCCCAGGCACGGTGCGCATGACCGCCGCAGCCCCCGATACCACAACCGCGCCGCGCCGGGTGATCGTCTTCGGCGGTGGCCAGATCGGCACCTTCGCCCTGCGCGGCCTGAGGGCAGCCGGCCATGAAGTCATCGTCGCCGACCGTGCGCCCGATGCGGCCTTCCTGCATCGCTATGGCCGCCACGCCGGCCCCGTCCACAGCCTCGACATCTGCGACGCCACGGCGGTTGCCGGACTGATGGCATCCTGTGGCCGGATCGATGCCGTGATCCTGACCGCCGGCATGACCGGGGCGCTGGCCGCGGCCGATCCGGAGGGCGCGCGACGCGTGGCGCTGGACGGCACAGGAACCGTGCTGGATGCGGCAGCCGCCGCCGGCATTCCCCGGGCCGTGCTGGTCAGCAGCCTTGCGGTCTATGGTGCGCCGGCAGAGGCCGACCGCGCCGCCGGCAGCCTGATCGAGAGCCGCGCGCCGATCGACCCGCCCACCCCCTATGGCCGCATCCTGGCCGATATGGAGCGGATGGTCACTGGTCGCCGGGGCGGGATGGGGCCGGACTGCGTGCTGATGCGCATCGCCGGGGTCTATGGCCCCAACCGCTTCGGCCATGGCAGCCATTCCTCAGTACTGCTGGAACGGATGCTGTACTGCGCGGCCCAGGGGTTTTCGCTGACCCTGGAGGGCTATGCCGAGGATCGCGACGATCTGGTCTATGTGAAGGATGTAGGGGCGGCCCTGGCCCGTGCGGCCACCTGCGCCGACCGGCCGGAAGGCCCGATCAATGTCGCGACCGGCCGGGTCGTCAGCATGGCCGAACTGATCGCCGCGCTGGAGGCGGTGTTCGGAACCGTGGATCTGCGGCTGAGGCCGCCTGCCCGGCCACGGCCACCCCTGCAGCGGCTGCCGCTCGACATCGGCCGGCTGACCGGCGGCCTTGGGATCACCCCCGGCACGATCGAGGACAGCCTGAGGGATTATGCCCGCGAGGCCGGCTTCGACGCCGCCGCCGAGGCCCCGTCCGCCGAGGCGACTGCGTGATGCCCGACCCTGCGCACAGGAAAACCCGCCAATGATCGCCGATACCGCACCCGCCTCCGCCATCACCCCCGGAACCCTGCCCGATCTGCGGCTGCTCGCCATCTGCGGGTCGATGAAACCGGCGCCCGGCCAGGACCAGCCATCGGCCTGTCGCACGCTACTGCATGCCGCCATGGGCATTGTCGGCCGCGCCTTTCCAGCCATCGACCTGATGGATCTGCGCGACGAGGCGCTGCCGCCCTTCCAGGGGCTGGACCCGATGGACCATCCCCATCCGGGGGTGCGGCACTGCCATGCCCGCATCGCCGCCGCCTCGGGGCTGGTGCTGTCGGTGCCGGCCTATTGGGGCGGGGTCGGTGGCACCTTCAAATCCTTCGTGGAGACCGTCAGCGGCCCGGCCTATTCGGCGGGCGCGCGCTCGCCCTTCGCCGGCCGGCCAGTGGTGGCGCTGATCGTCGGTGCCGATGCCGCCTCGGCGGCGGCGGCGGCCGAACAACTGCCGGTCATTCTGCATTGCTTGGGCGCGCGGCAGGCCGAGCCGTTCGTGGTGGTCGACGATCCGGCCGCCGCCGGCATGGCCCAGCGGGCGATTCAAGGGCTGGTGGTGGCGACCGCCAGCCTGGCCCGCGACGTCGCCACCGCCGCCACGGTTGCGTCATGACCGGGGCGGCCTCTACGGGTGCCGCCTCCCGGCCTGCCGGTGACCCGATGCTGGCGGTGGCGGCGATCATCGATCAGGCCACCGCCATTCTCGCCGGCGGCGGGCTGTTGGATGGTCGCGCGCCACGCTTCGACCCCGCCGGCTATCGCCATGCGACCCTGGCGGTGGAACAGCGGTTTCAGGTGCCGGAGACCACCATTTCACCGGTGATGCGGCGGTTTCTGTGGCAGCTTGCCCGCATCAGCAGGCCCACCCGCATCTATGGCGCCGGCACCTATGCCGGCTTCGGCTTCGCCTTTCTGGTGGCGGGGCGCGCGACGGTGGATGACGAATTCCAGGCATGGGGGGTGGATTGTGACGCCGCGGCGACCGCGCTGGCCCGGCGCAACGCCGATCACGCCGCCGCCGCCGGTGCCACGGCGTTCCGTACCGGCGGGCCGCTGGAGCTGCGGGCAGCCGATGCGGTCGCCGATCTGGCGACGGACAATCAGCCGATCGACCTGTTGTTCATCGATGTCGACCACCCCCAGACCCGCAAGGCGCTGTATGCCGATGTGCTGCGTGCCGCCCGGCACCGGCTGCAGCCGGGGGCGCTGATCCTGGCCCATGATCCGCTGGTGCCGGGCTTCGCCGGCGATTTTCAGCGCTATGACGCGGCCATCGTCGCCGATCCGGCCCTGCTGGGGCCGGTCGTGCTGCCATTGGACAGTTGCGGCCTGTCGATTGCACGGGTGGTGTCATGACCGCGCGTCCAGCGCCCCTGGCCACCGCGTCGGGACCGCCGGTCGATCTGTCGCTGGGGGTGATCGCGCCCGAACTGTTCGCGGCCGAGGATGCCGGCCGCTCCACCCTGGCGGTGCCGCCCGCCCTGCTGGGGCGCTATTCGCCGCGCGGCGGGCTGCCGCTGCTGCGCCAAGCTGTGGCCGCGATCGAAGCCGTGCCCCCCGATCACATCACCATCACCACCGGCGCGTCCATGGCGCTGACCGCCAGCTTCGCCACCCTGCCTGCCGGCGCCGCCATCCTGCTGCCGCGCCCGGGCTTTCCGGCCTATGCCAATATCGCCCGGTTTCTGGGCCGGCCGGTCGCGTGGTACGACCTGCTGCCACCGGCCGATCCGGCGCAGAGCATCCGCCAGGCCCTGGCCAGGCAGGCGGCCGGGGCGGTGGTGATCAACACCCCCGGCAATCCGCTGGGCAATCTGCTGTCGATCGATCAGGTGGCGACGATCCGCCGGCTGACCCGCGATGCCGGCTGCGCGCTGATCATCGACGAAACCTATGCCGGCCTGATCTTCGACGATCCGGAGAGCGCCGCATGGCAGGGTCAGGGCCGCGGTCTGGATGTGGGGCCGGGGCTGAATGCTGGGCCGGATCGGGCCGCCGGCGCCGGTGACGATGTCATCCGCATCCTCAGCTTCTCGAAACAGTACCGGCTGGCCGGCGCGCGGCTGGGCTATGCCATAGCCAGCCCCGACCGCATCCGGCGGATCGAGGATGTTCACTGGACACTGGCGATGTCGGCGCCGGTGGATGCCCAGATCCATGCAGCATCGGCCCTGGCCGCCCGGCAACGGCTGACGGCGGCGCCCGACATCCCCGCACGGCTGCGCGGGCTGGCGGACAGGGCAATCGGGCATCTGGCACCGGTCGGGGCCTTGGCGGTCGTGCCGCCGCGCGCCGGGCCGGTGATGTGGCTGGAACTGCCCGGATTTCCAGGCGACAGTACCGCCCTGGCCGGGTGCTGCGCCCGCGAGGCCGGGGTTCTGGTGGTGCCGGGGCTGGCCTTCGGGGTGGCGTCGCCACCGGCGGTCCGCTGCTGCTTCGCGGTGCCGGAGCCGGTGCTGGATCAGGCCTTCGGGCGGCTGGCAGCCCGGCTGGACCAGATGGATCCGAACCAGGGGAGCCGCCTGCCATGACCACAGCGTCATCATCGCCCACCGACAGCCGGCCATCGGTTGTGCTGCTGGCGGGCAGCCTGCGCCGGCCATCCTATACCCATGGCCTGTGCCGGGCGCTGGCGGAAAGCCTGGATCGGGCGGGCCTGGCGGCAACCCTGTTCGACATGCGCGATCAGGCGCTGCCGCTGGCCGATGCCGCCTGGCACCGCGACCCGGCCAGCCATCCCGATCCGGTGGTGCGCGAAGTGGTGGCGGCGGTGGACGGGGCAGCGGCGATCGTGCTGGCAACGCCGCTCTATCACAACGGCCCCAGCGGCGCGCTGAAGAACGCGCTCGACCTGCTGTCGATCCCGCAACTGGCCTATAAGCCGGTGGGCCTCGCCAGCCATGGCGGCGGCCGCACCACCCAGGCGGTGGACCAGATGCGGATCTGGGTCCGCGGCCTGCTTGGCCATGCCATCGCCACCCAGGTCTGCACCGACCGGCGCGACTTCACCGAGGCGGCGGCAACCGATCCGTCAGCCGATCCGCAGCTCGCCGAACCGCTGATCCTGCAACGCGTCGACCGCTTCGCGCAGGAAATGGTGGTGATGGCGCAGGTGATGCGGGTGGCCCGACAGGCGCTGACCTAGGATGATCGCCGGTCCGGTCAGCCGCTGGCGGGCACGCTGCCCACCACCACGTCCTCAGCCGTCAGGATCGCGCGGATCACGCCCCCTGAGATTTCCTCATGGGTCAGCCAGCGATCGAAGCTCAGGCCATTCATGATCGCGCCCAGCTTGACCGTGCGATAGCGGCATAACACCGGCCCACCAGCTTCGCGTGACAGCGCCGCGCGGAAGGCTGCGGCATCACCGGCGGCACTACTCAACACATGCACCACCAGACAATCAGGCCGGGCCGCCAGCAGCCGCAACAGCCGGCGCAGCGCGTCCTGGCCGCTGCCATGCATCCAGATCACCACCAGATCCAGCCGGGTGCCCTCGATCGCGGCCTCGATGCCGGTCATGAAGCTGTCGGGTTGCTGCCAGTCCAGATCCAGCGGCACGATCGGCGCCATGCCATCGCCCTGCGACACCGATCTGTGGCGCAGGCTCAGGCCGGCATGGCGCGACACCGCCAGCACCCGTTCCGAGCGCAGGGCCACGGCATCCAGCGCCGCGCGCAGCATGCCGGTTGCCCCGATCATCAGCGCCGTGTGGAACCGGATATCCATGCCAACAGTCTCCGCGATACCGGCGGCACGCGGGTTGCGCCCGGCTCCTGCCGGATTATGGAGGCAGATGCACAGGTTGAACAACTGCTAAGGCTATATCACAAGATCACGAATGGGCGAGCGCGGCCAGCAGGGGCGCCGCCACGATCGCCACCGCCGCCAGATCACGGGCGATCCGGTCCGGCCGGTATTCCAGCTCGGCGATATCGGCACCGACCAGCGGCGCGGTCGCCAGCACGGCGGCCAGAAACGCCGCGGTCTGGTCTGCCGAGGGGCCGCCGGCAACGCTGTACTCGGTGCTGACCACGCCGGGCGCGTGAACATCCAGATCGACATGCACCCAGAGCGGCCGGCCGGCAATGGCGGCGATCGCCCCGGCCGGGTCCAGACCACCATCGGCGCCGGCTGGAACGGTGGTGATCCCGGCGGTATCGATCAGGGCTGCTTCCGCCGGATCCAGATCGCGGGCGCCGGCCAGCACCAGCCGGTCGAACGCCAGCCCCGCACCCTGGCCGCTGCGCCACTGCCCCGCCAGCGCTGTCAGAACCATGCCGCCGATATAGCCGCTGGCGGATGTCCCGGGCGTGTTCAGGTCACCATGAGCATCCAGCCACAGCAGACAGGCATCCGGATGGCGGGCAAAGACCGCCGGCAGATAGCCGATGGCCGCGGCACAGCGATTGGCCACCACCAGCGGCCGGTCGCCCTGATCAAGCAGCCCGGCCAGAGCCTCCCGCGCTGCCGCGAAGGCCGGCGCGCAGGCGGCAAGGGTGGCGGAGAGTCCCGCTGCCGGCACGACCATACCGCCATCCCCGATCTGTCGGGGCACGGTGCCGGCGATGCCGGCAAGGTAGCCTGCCAGAACCGGCACAGCGGCCAATGCATGCGGGTTGCGGTCGGCCGTCCAGCCGGCGGTGGCAAGGATGGCGGGTGCGGGCATGAGCTCCAACCCGGACATGGCATCAACTCCGAAACGACGGCAGGGGCCGGCGGACCATGCCGCCGGCCCCTGCCGTGTCACGTGCCCCTGGATATCGGGGCCGCGGGATAAATGCGGCAGTCGGGCTCACTTGCCCGCGCGCGCCACACCCTCCTCGATCAACTGCTTGGCGGTGTCGACGTCGCCCCAGCCAGCGATCTTCACCCACTTGCCCTTTTCCAGATCCTTGTACCGGGTGAAGAAATGCTCGATCTGGCGGACCAGAAGCTCGGGCAGGTCGGTATAGGTCTGGACGTTGTCGTAGAGCACCGTGATCTTGGAATGGGGCACGGCCAGGATCTTCTCATCCATGCCGCTCTCGTCTTCCATCTTCAGCACGCCGATCGGCCGCGCGCGGATCACCGAACCCGGCACGATCGGATAGGGCGTCACCACCATCACATCGACCGGATCGCCGTCGTCGCTGAGGGTGTTGGGGATGAAGCCGTAATTGGCCGGATAGAACATCGGCGTCGCCATGAAGCGGTCGACCAGGATGGCGCCGCTGTCCTTGTCCAGCTCGTACTTCACCGGATCGCTGTTGGCAGGGATCTCGATGACGACATTGATGTCGGCGGGCACCGCGCGGCCGGCGGCGATCTTGGTCACATCCATTGGTCGGGCCTCTTGTCCCCTGTGGTGCGGAAAGTGAGGACCATGTCCCCGATGCCGCCATCGGCGGTGCCGGGGACATGGTCGTCACTCACGGCGTTAGATAGCACGATCCGCGGTGCGGCGCGAGACGAGCCAGAGCAGGATCAGCCCTGGAATCGCAGCGATCGTGGTTGCCAGGAAGAAGGCTTCCCAGCCCAGTTCCTGGGCCAGCACGCCCCCGGATGACGACAGCCACGTTCGCGCCACCGCCATGAACGACGACAGCAGCGCATATTGCGTGGCGGTATATGACACATTGCAAAGGCTTGAGAGATAGGCCACGAACACTGCGGTGCCCATGCCGCCGGCCAGGTTCTCGAACCCGACCACCGCCGCCAGCAGCGCCACATCGGCGCCGGCCTGCGCCTGGACCATGAAGGCCAGGTTCGACAGCGCCTGAAGCACGCCGCAGATCCACAAGGCCCGCACGATCCCGACCGTGCCGAGCAGAGTGCCGCCCACCCACAACCCGCCCAGCGTCGCCCAGAAGCCGAACAGCTTCGACACCTCGGCGATCTGGGTCTTGTCGAAACCGATTTCGATCAGGAACGGGTTGGTCATCACCCCGGCCAGACTGTCGCCGAATTTGTAGAACACGACGAAGGCCAGGATCAGCCAGGCATTGGGCCGGGTGAGGAATTCGGAAAACGGCGAGACCACCGCCGCATGCAGCCAGCCACCGGCGCGCCCCAGGGCGCCACCGGCGCCCACACGCCTGAACAGCGCCTGACCGGCCGCTTCGGCGGCCAAAGCGTGGCTGCGGTCCACAACCGGTTCCGGCCCGGCCAGAACCGCGATCACCCCCACGCCCATGGCGATCGCCATGGCGGCATAGGCGGCGAACCAGCCCATGCCGTCGGCCACATACAATGCGCCGGCGCCCGAGACCAGCATGCCCAGGCGATAGCCGAACACCGCCATCGCGGCGCCGGCGCCCTGGCGGTCGGCGGGCAGGCGTTCCACCCGATAGGCGTCGATCACGATATCCTGAGTGGCCGAGGCGAAGGCCAGCAGCAGCGCCCACAGCGCCGTCGTCCACGGATCGACCGAGGGGTCGGCATGGCCCAGCCCCAGCATGGCGCCGATCACCGCCGCCTGCGAGACCAGCAGCCACGACCGGCGGTGGCCGAACAGCCGGGCAAGACCGGGCAGATGCACCCGGTCGACCAGCGGCGCCCACAGGAACTTGAGCGCATATGGGGTGCCGACGGCGGCGAACAGGCCGATCGCCGCCTTCGAGATCCCCTGTTCGGCCAGCCTGACGCTGAGCGTGCCGAAACTGAGGGCGAGCGGCAGGCCGCTCGCGAACCCCAGGAACAGCATCTGAAGGACACGCGGCTCCAGATAGATCCGCGTGCCATCGACGAACCGGCCCAACCGGCCGCGGGTCTCGCCGCCTGCGCTCATATCCGCCGTCCGTCAGGCTTCAGGGATGGAGAGAGGGAGAGACGGAGATCAGGCGCTGTCGCCGGCACGTGCCGCGCGCTTGCGCTCGTTCGGATCCAGATAGCGCTTGCGCAGCCGGATCGACTTGGGCGTCACCTCGATCAGCTCATCTTCCTCGATATAGGCAATCGCCTCTTCGAGGCTCATCAGCTTGGGCGGGGTCAGCCGGATGGCGTCGTCCTTGCCCGACGAGCGGATGTTGGTCAACTGCTTGGCCTTCAGCGCGTTCACATCCAGGTCGTTGCCCCGGTTGTGCTCACCCACCAGCATGCCGCCATAGATCTTGGTCTGCGGCTCGACGAACAGCATGCCGCGCTCTTCCAGGTTCCACAGCGCGTAGGCCACGGCCTCACCGGTCGAATTCGACACCAGCACGCCATTGCGGCGGCCTTCCATGTCGCCCTTATGCGGGCCGTAATGCGAGAACAGGCGGTTCAGAACGCCAGTGCCACGGGTATCCGACAGGAACTCGCTGCGATAGCCGATCAGGCCACGCGACGGCGCCATGAACACGATCCGGGTCTTGCCGCCCCCGGTCGGGGTCATGTCGGTCATCTCGGCCTTGCGCAGGCTCATCTTCTCGACCACGACGCCGGTGTATTCCTCGTCGACGTCGACATGCACCTCTTCGATCGGCTCTTCGAGCTGACCGGTCTCGGCGTTCTCGCGGAACAGCACGCGCGGGCGCGAGATCGACATCTCGAAGCCCTCGCGGCGCATGGTCTCGACCAGCACGCCAAGCTGAAGCTCGCCACGACCGGCGACCTCATAGGCGTCCTTGCTCGGCAGCTCGGTCACGCGGATCGCGACATTGCTCTCCGCCTCGCGGAACAGCCGGTCGCGGATCATGCGCGAGGTGACCTTGTCGCCTTCCTGGCCCGACAGCGGACTGTCATTGACCGAAATGCTGACCGCCATGGTCGGCGGGTCGATCGGCCGGGCCGCCAGGGGCACGGTGATCGTGGAGGTGCCGATGGTGTCGGCGACCGTCGCCTTCGACAGGCCCGCGATCGAGACGATGTCGCCGGCTTCCGCCGTATCGACCGATTCGCGCTTCAGCCCGTCGCTGCGCAGGATCTTCGTCAGCCGGGCGTCTTCCACCACCGTGCCGTCGCGGCGAAGCGCGCGCACCGGCTGGTTGACCTTGATCACGCCCGACACGATGCGGCCGGTGAGCACGCGCCCGATATAGGGGTCGTTCTCGATCATGGTCGCCAGCATGGTGAACGGCGCGTCGCGGTCGACATCGGGCGCCGGCACATGCTCGACGATCACGTCGAGCAGCGGATGCAGGTTCTCGCCCGAGGTGACGGCGTCGAGCGAGGCCCAGCCTGAGCGGCCCGAGGCATAGACGACGCGGAAATCGAGCTGCTCCTCGTCGGCGCCCAGCGCCGCGAACAGGTCGAAGACCTCGTTGAGCACGGTGTCGGGGCGGGCGTCGGGGCGGTCCATCTTGTTGACCACCACGATCGGCCGCAGGCCCTTGGCCAGCGCCTTGGACAGAACGAACTTGGTCTGGGGCCGCACGCTTTCGGCCGAATCGACCAGCAGCAGGGCGCCATCCACCATGTCGAGGATCCGCTCGACCTCACCGCCGAAATCGGCATGGCCGGGGGTGTCGACGATGTTGAGGCGGTAATCCTTCCAGGCGACTGCCGTGCACTTGGCCAGGATGGTGATGCCGCGCTCACGCTCGAGATCGTTCGAGTCCATCGCCCGGTCGGCGAGCTGCTGGTGGGCGCGCACGGCGCCACTCTGCTGGAGCAGGGCGTCGATCAGCGTGGTCTTGCCGTGGTCGACGTGGGCGATGATCGCGAGATTGCGCAGGACGGTCATACGGGTCTGACAAGCCTTGAGAGATGGCGGCGGCACGTCGCGTGCCGCCGTCCGCCCGCGACCGCCCCGGGGGCCAGAATCAGGCCGATTCTGGCTCAGGCCGACCGCTCGACGAGGCGGGCGATCGATCCCTGGGGGCGCGGGCCGATTTGGCCGATGATCCCGGCGGCGGCCAAGCCGCCGAGTCGGGCGGACCGCGCGAGATCGAACCCGTGGGTCAGCCCGTAAAGGAAACCGGCCGCATAAAGATCACCGGCGCCGGTGGTGTCGATCACCTCTGGCACCGGGCTCGCGGCCACGGCGACCGGCGCTCCCTCGCGGGGCACGATCACCGAACCATGTTCGCTGCGGGTCAGTGCAGCAATTTCCACCCGCCCCGTCACCGAACGCATCGCCGCGTCGAAGTCGTCGGTCTCCGCAAGCGCGGTGATTTCGGCTTCGTTCGCGAACAGGATGTCGATATGGTCGTCGATAAGCTGGTGGAATTCGCCACGGAAGCGGTCGACGCAGAATTTGTCGGACAGGCTGAACGCCACCCGTGTTCCGCTGCGCCGTGCCGCCCGCATCGCCTTGAGGCAGGCTTCCTTCGCGGGTGCAAGATCCCACAAATAGCCTTCCACGTACAGTATTTCGGCACGGGCAACTTCGTTTTCGTCGACATCGTCGGGCGAGAGGTGAACGCTGGCCCCCAGATAGGTGTTCATGGTCCGCTGTCCATCGGGCGTGATCAGCACGAAGCAGCGCGCCGTGGGCGGGGCATCGGCGGCCGGCGGCGTGCCATAGGCAACCCCCAACGCCCGGATATCATGCCCGAACACACGGCCCAGCTGATCGTCGGCGACCCGGCCGATGAAGGCTGTCCGAGCGCCCAGAGCCGACAGGCCGGCAATGGTATTGGCGGCCGACCCGCCCGAGCTTTCCACAGCCGGCCCCATCGCTGCATAGATCGCCTCGGCGCGCTCGGCGTCGATCAGCGCCATCGTTCCCTTCACCATCCCCTGATCGGTGAGGAAGGGGTCATCCGTGCGCGCCAGGATATCGACGATGGCATTGCCGAGGCCGAGGACGTGATAGCTTTTTGCGGTCATGGGGGCGGAATTCCCTGGTGGTTGGAGCCGGTGACGGAGACGGGTTGCGCATCCTCAACCACAGGATGCGCAAGCATCGGCGCACAGTATAGACGGATTTCGCCCCCGGTGCGACGCGGGCGCGCGATTTCCGCGGCGCAAACCACAATTGCGGCCTTGTCGGCGGCGTTTGGACAGCGTATCAATCGAACAGGTTTCGCAGGTGCACGCGCCCGCTGTCACGGCCCGGGCGCCGCCTGCGCGAGCCTTGTCTGTTTGTCTGTTTCCCCGCTTTTCCGTCCCCCGGAGACGTTGCGCATCATGGCGCTCATCACCACCACGGTCGGACGCACGCTCGGCAATCTCGACGACGCGCGCATGTGGCGGCCGCTCGCCATCGGCATTTTCGGCTCCGCCGTGCTGATGGGTCTGTTGTGGTGGCTGGCGGTGGGCTGGATCGACGCCACCGGGCTGACCGGCATCTCGTGGCTGGATGCCACGATCTCCTATGCCGGCGATTTCGCCGTGGTGGTCATCTCGGCCTGGCTGTTGTTCGTGCCGATCACCTCGGCGGTGATGGGGATGCTGATCGACGACGTCGCCGAGGTGGTCGAGGCACGCAGCTATCCCGGCCTGCCGCCGGCCAAGGGCGCCGGCTTCTGGCCGTCGCTGGCGTCAGGACTGCGCTTCGGGCTGTTCGCCCTGTTCCTGAACATCCTGGTTCTGCCGCTCTATTTCGTGCCGGTGCTCAACCTGGTGCTGTTCGTGTGCCTGAACGGCGTGCTGCTCAGCCGGGAATACTTTGAAATGGCGGCGTTGCGCCGGATGAGCCCGGCGGATGCCAAGGCCATGCGCCTGCGCCATCGCAGCCTGTTGTTCATCCACGGTGCGGCGGTGTCGTTCCTGTTCGCGATCCCGTTCGTCAACCTGACCGCGCCGATCATCTCGGCCGCCATCTTCACCCATCTCTTCACCCTGATCAGGGAGCGCGAAGCCCGTGAGCTGCGCCGTCCGTGACGCCCTTCGCAGACACACCCGCCCCACTCGCCCCGGGTGTACCGCCCGCCGGTATACCCCCCGTTTCCGGGCCATGATCGCAACCCTGTTCCTGGCCGGCCCCGCCCTTGCCGGCTGCCAGACCACCGGTGTTCCTGATACCGGCATGACCCAGGCGCGCCCGCAGGCGCGTGTCGCCAGCATCACGGCGCCGAAGCCCGGGGGCGTGGCCGGGGTGGGGCTGGACGAGGTGATGGCGCTGGATCAGACCGACATCACCAGCCGCTTCGGACGCCCGGCGCTGGCGCGGCGCGAGGGCCGGTCGGTGTTCTGGCGCTATTCCGACAACCGCTGCGCGCTGATCCTGTATTTCCCGGCAGGCAACACCACCGATCCGCGAGGCGCCCGGCCCAGCCATGGCGTGATCCGCTGGTTCGCCAGCCACAGCGCCGCCACCGCCGATGCCGATTGTCTGGCCGGCTTCGATCGCAGCAATCTGGCGGCTCAGTTCTCGCCGACCGGCATCTGAACCGGGGCCGGCAGGGCGGCGGGTGGCGTCTTCAGCTTGTAGCGGCACAGATCCGCCACCATGCAGGCGGGACAATCGGGCTTGCGGGCCTTGCAGACGTAACGCCCATGCAGGATCAGCCAGTGATGGGCATGCAGGCGATAGGCCTTGGGGACTTTACGCTCCAGGGCCTTTTCCACGTCCAGCGGTGTGCGGCCGGGGGCAAGCCCGGTGCGGTTGCCGACCCGGAAGATATGGGTGTCGACCGCGATGGTCGGCTCGCCAAAGGCCACGTTCAGCACCACATTGGCGGTCTTGCGGCCAACGCCGGACAGGGCTTCCAGTGCCGCCCGGTCGCGCGGCACCTCGCCGCCATGCAGATCGACCAGCAGCCGGCTCAGCGCGATGACGTTCTTCGCCTTGGCATTGAACAGACCGATGGTCTTGATATGCGCCTTCAGCCCGTCCTCGCCCAGTGCCAGCATAGCGGCCGGGTTATCGACCTGCTGAAACAGCAGGCGGGTCGCCTTGTTGACCCCCACATCCGTCGCCTGGGCAGACAGAACCACCGCCACCAGCAACTGGTAGACAGTGCCATAGGCAAGCTCGGTCTGCGGCGCCGGGTCGGCGGCGGACAGCCTGCGAAAGAATTCCTCGACATCGGCGCGCTTCATGGGATCAGACAATACCGCCCGCGGCCGGTGGTTGGGAAGGGTCAGTGGTCGTGAAGGGGCCGGTGGTTGCGAAGGGGCCGGTGGTTGCGAAGGGGTCGGGGGTTGCGAAGGGGCCAGACGATAGCGACGCGCACTTGGCGGCGGCGGGCATCCGTCCATATACTCATGCCATGAGCCAGAACCCACCCGCGCCGTCCGCACGCCTTGGTGATGTTGTTCCGCCGGTCGCCGATCAGCCGCTGATCTTCGATGCGCTGCTGACGCCGCACCGGTCGTTGTCGCATGGCGGGTTCAAGTGGGTGATGATCGCGCTGGCGGTGGTGCTGGCGCCGATGGGGCTGTATTTCCTCAGCCTGGGCGCCTGGCCGGTCTTCGGCTTCTGCGGGCTGGAACTACTGCTGGTCTGGCTGGGGTTCAGGTTCAGCTATCGCACCGGCCAGGCCCATGAACGCCTGCGTCTCACCCCCGACAATCTCAGGATCGAGCAGACCGACCATCACGGCCAGACCCGCACCCATGAATTCCAGCCCTACTGGCTGCGGGTGGAACTGGTCGAACCCGATGCCGGCCAGGAAGACGGCTTCGGGCCGCAGGAACTGGCCATCACCAGCCATGGCCGCCGCCTGATCATCGGCCGCTTCCTCACCCCGTCGGAACGCCGCGACTTCGCCCGCGCCCTTGAAGGCGCCCTCCACCGCGCCCGCATGCCCCAGCCGACGCGGCAGGTGCTGGCGTGAGGAGGGGGTAAAGCAGCCCGCCGCCGCAGGTATAGAGGTTCAATACCCTTGGGCGTGCCGCAGATAGGGCGAGTCCGACAACCGCTTGTCGATGCGCCTCAATTCGTCGTCATCCAGCTTGAACTGATCGATCAGCGCATTGAAATGGCGTCTGTCCGCCTCGGAATAAGCCTCACAGGCCTGTCGGGCACGTTCGATCTGATCAAGAAGCGCCTTTCGGCCGGCTGTGTCGCTCATGGCTCCCCCTCCTGACGTTCCTGATGCTGTTGTAGCACTTCGCCCAGGCGCATCGTCAGCAATACCTCATGCTTAAGGTAGGCACCGCTGTTCCCATTGTCGACAACTGGCACGGCATCGGTTTCCTGCCACCGCGACACGCGGCCTGCCCGGTCCTTGCGAATCCGGCTGCCAAGTCGAAAGACCCGATCATACAGGCGGGGTGTTATGCCGACGAAGGGCAGGAAATGCAAGGCCTTGGCTGTCGCCGGCGGATCATCGTCATGAACCACCGACTTGGCATAGAGCAGCCTCGTCAGGCTTTTGGGATAGGGCTCGATGTATATGACCCGCGAGATCCCTGCCGCGATAAGGTGGCGCGCACACATATGGCAGGGATAGGTCGTGCAATAAACTGTTGCACCAGCAACCGCATGGCCCCGTCTGGCCGCATCGGTCAGCGCAGCCATTTCCGCGTGAACAATACGACCGAATTCGATCAAGTTCGACACGCGGCGACGTCTGAATATCTTCCTAAAGTCGCCATCCAGCATATCATCAACTGTTTTCTTAACGTCAATACCATCTTTCAGAAGGTCCGCATCATACATTGCCTGGACGAATTCGGTAAAGATGGTCCGGCGCATATAGGCGTTAGCATCTCCGGCTATGATGTCTCGCCCTTCATTGTCAGGCAGCAGGGCCGACCAGTCTGTGCCACCTCCCGGAACCGGCACCTCGTTAACAGGCTGCGGAAAAATCCTTCCCTCATTTTATCCGGCGTGATTCGATCGCGTGGAGCTTTGTTAGGGGGAGATGATGCGG
>NZ_BMDZ01000087.1 GCF_014636235.1 Tistrella bauzanensis | reverse complement strand
TCACCTCACCCGAGGGAATCAGCCCCGCAGCGCGGGGGCAAGCGGACATCGACAGGGTTGGAGCCCATTCTGCAACAGGCTCCGCACCAGCGATCATCTGCAATGAGGGTTGTCTGTCGCGGAGACGGTGCCGGCGCGATTTGAAACTGCACGTTGTGGGGCGCGCCTGGCCCGGGTGCGGCTGGTTCGAGATGCGGGCCTGTCGGTGCTCCGGGTGCTCATCCGCCGGACGCGCAGCGAATGCAGGTCGAAATCGTCGGATCCACCGACAGCCGCTTGGGCGCGATGTCTTCGCCACAGGTGACACAGGCGCCGAAATCGCCGTCATCGATGCGTTTGAGGGCAGCCTTGATCCGCTCGATCTCATGGCCGCGCAGGCGTTCCGCGGCCATGGCCATGGCCTGCATCTGCATCGCATCGATGCGCGACAGCCGGCCGACCGACGCTTGATCCAGTTCGACCGGCTTGCGACTTGCGGCGGTGCTGTCGGTGGCCTGGTACAGGTCGTCGAGACGCCGGTTCATCACTTGTTTCAATGCGTCCAGTTCAATGTCTGAGGCTGTCATGCCGATCGTATTCCCTGGCTTTGACGTGAACGCGGCGACATCGCCGTTCTGTCGGACCAGTCTGGCCGGTCGATGTATGTGGCCGCGGCAATTGGCTGCACGATAACAAGATCATGGGTGCATGGCGCGAAAGGTTCCAGCGCCAGTGCCCAGGACAACATCGTTACATCAGATTGATAATCAATTGCATTCACGATAGCTTGACGCGTCATTCCGGGGGCGGAGAGGTATCGTGGCGCATGATCAAGGCAAGCTGGCCGTGTTTCTCGCCCATCGTGCCGATCTGATCGATTACGCGACACCGATTGTCGGCGACCGGATGCGGGCCGAGGATGTGGTGCAGGATGCCTATATCCGCTTCATGCCCGGCGATGGCGGCGGCCCGGCGCTGGACCAGCCGGTGGGCTATCTGTACCGGATCGTCCGCAACCTCGCTCTGGATCTGACCCGGCGGCGGGCCATGGAGCACCGGCAGCAGGGGGCGGATCTGCCCTGGTGGCTGGTGCCGGCCGAGCCGCGCACCCCTGAACAGGATGTGAGCCACCGGCGGAGCGTGGAGCGGATCGCCGCGGCACTTGATGGCCTGAGCCCGCAGGCCCGGCTGGCGGTGGAGATGCACCGTTTTGGCGGCCATACCCTGGGCGAGATCGCCAGCCGGTTGGGGGTATCGGTGCCGACGGCGCACCGGCTGGTCCGCGATGCCCTGCTGAAGATCGCGGCCGGCATGGACCCGGACATGACGGGGGGGCGATGATGGCCGGCGCGACCGATGACCGGGGCCATGCCGTGACACCGCCCGATCACGATCAGGCGCTGCGCGAGACGGCGATGGACTGGCTGCTGCGGCTGCACGACGCACCAGCCGATCCGGCGCTTGGCCGTGCCTTCGCCCGCTGGCACGCGGCCGATCCGGCACATGCCCGTGCATGGTTGCGGGCCTGTGCCGCATGGCGGGCGATGGGCGAGGTGCCGCCGCAGACCGGGCCGGCCGAGTGGCTGGCGGCAGAACCGGCCGCGCCTCAGGTGGTGCATGGGCGGCGCGGCTGGCGTGACCTGCCCCGCGCCCGGCGGATCGTCGTGGCCGCAGCGGCCATGGCGGCGGTGCTGGTTCTGGCGATCGGCGGGCCGGAGGGTCTGCGCCGCCTGCGTGCGGATCATGCAACCGGCACCGGTGAGGTCGCCCATGTGGTGCTCGACGATGGCAGCGTGGTCGATCTGGCGCCGGAGACCGCCATCCGCGTGCGCCTGTCCGATACCGGCCGTGCGGTGACCCTGATCAGCGGCGAGGCGTATTTCGCGGTGGCGCCCGATGCCGGGCTGCCATTCACGGTGACGGCCGGGGCCAGCCGGGTCACCGTCACCGGCACCCGCTTCGATGTCCGCCTGCAACCCGACACCGTCTCGGTGGCGGTTGAAAGCGGCGCGGTGATGGTGGGGTCGGCTGATGCCGGCGACAGTGCCGCGCCACATCGGCTGGGCGCGGGCGACCGGCTGGCGGTGGACCGCGCGACCGGTGATGCCCGCCAGAGCCTGCAGGCTCCGGGGACGGTGGCGGTGTGGCGCGATGGCCGGCTTCAGGTGACCGACGCGACGGTTGCCGAGGTCGTGGCGGATCTGCGCCGCTATCAGCCGGGCTGGATCGTCATTGCCGATGACCGGCTGGCCGGCCGGCGGATCAGCGGTTCCTATGATCTGCGCGATCCGGCGCGCGCCCTGCGGGCGATCGTGCGCCCCGCCGGCGGCACGGTGCGGGCGGTGACCCCGTTCCTGCACGTCCTGTCGATGCCCTGAACTTTACCCCCCTGCCATCGCATTCAGAAAAAGCCGCTATGGCCTGAAAAGAAACGCCGAGCCTCTCGTTGTTGATCGAGAACGGCGAATGCATCGCATTTGCAATGATCGACAGCATCGGACGGAAAGGGATCGGATCGTGGCGGGAGCGGGGACACAGGCTGTGGCCGGTGGGCGGCGGATGCAGGGAACAGGGCGGCAGTGGGCGATGCAGTTGATGGCGACGACGGCATTGGTGATGGCACTGCCGGCGCTGATCCTGACGGTGGCGGCGCCCGGGCAGGCGTGGGCGCAGTCGGCCGAGGCGGCACCGGCGGCGATCCGCTTCGACATCCCGGCCCAGCCACTGGCCGAGGCGCTGAATGCCTTCGGTCGTCAGGCCGGCCTGCAGGTGACGGGCGAGGCTGCGGCGACCGACGGGCTGCGGAGCCAGCCGCTGGCCGGCCGGTTCACCATCGACGAGGCCCTGGCCCGGATGCTGGCCGGCACCGGCATCGCCTGGACGATCACCGAGGATGCGACCGTGCTGCTGACCCGGCCGGTGGCGGCCGGCGGCACCACGGCGCTGGACCCGTTGACGGTGACCGGCAGCCGGGCGCGGCTGGAAACCGCGACCGGCCCGGTCGAAGGGTATCTCGCCACCCGCAGCGCCAGTGCCACCAAAACCGACACCGCGATCATGGACACCCCGGCATCGGTGCAGGTGGTGCCGGCCGAGGTGATCCGTGAACAGGGCGCGCTGAGCCTGAAGGACATCTACCAGAATGTCAGCGGCGTGCAGCAGGCCGGCAACACGCTGAACGCCCAGACCGAGGTGCTGCCGATCATCCGCGGTTTCGAGTCGCCGACCTTGCTGCGCAACGGCCTGCGCTCGACCTCGTCAGGCGCCGTGGATCTGGTGAATGTGGAGCGGGTCGAGGTGCTGAAGGGGCCGGCCTCGATCCTGTACGGGGCGCTGGAGCCGGGCGGTATCGTCAATTACGTCACCAAGCGGCCGCAGGATGTGGCGGCGGCCAGTGTGGAACAGCAGGTCGGTACCGACCGGCTGCTGCGCAGCTCCGCCGATCTGACCGGCCCGTTGACGGCGGATGGCGACCTGCTCTATCGGTTGAATCTGGCCTATACCGATGCCGGATCGTTCCGCGACGAGATGGAGGTGGAACGGCTGGCGGTGGCCCCCAGCTTGCTGTGGCGGATGTCGGACGACACCGAGCTGCTGATCGACCTGTCGGCGGTGCATGAAGAGCAGCCCTATGATACCGGCATGCCGCTGGACGCGAATGGCAAGCCGCTGGTCGATCGGGACACCTATTTCGGCGATCCGGATCTGGATGGCCGGACCATCGACGACTACACCGCCAGCTATCAGTTGACCCATCGCATCGACGACGTCTGGAGCCTGCGCAATCAGGTGCAGTTCCACCGCGCCGAGGCCAAGAACGAGTCGCTGCGCCCGCGCGGCGTTACCGGCGATCCGGGCGCCGAGGCATTGCGGCTGCGCTATCAGAACGAGGACCGGCGCGAGGATGAATTCCAGCTGGTGCTGGATGCGACCGCAAACTTCGAGGCGGGCGGCGTCGGCCATGAGCTGCTGCTCGGCACCGACCTGATCCGGATCGAGTCCGATTTCTGGCGCACCCGCCAGAACCTGCCCGACAATGTGCCGATCTCCAACGATCCGCAGGTGAATTTCGACCCGCCGGCCGGGCAGGCGCTGGGGTTGACCTGGGGCAAGACCGAATGGGCGGGCTTCTATCTTCAGGATCAGATCTCGATGCTGGCGGATGGCCGGCTGAAGCTGCTGCTGGGTGGGCGCTATGACATCGTGCATCAGGAGAACGAGCAAGGTGGCGTGGCCTCGCCCGAGATTGACGAGCGGGCCTTCACAGGCCGCGCCGGGCTGCTGTATCAATTCACGCCAATGTATTCTGGCTATGTCAGCGTCAGCCAATCGTTCCAGCCGCAGGATGCCGGCGTGGTCGACCGCTCCAACCAGCCGCTGTCGCCTGAGGACGGGCTGCAATATGAAGTGGGCGTGAAAGCATCCCTGCTCGACGACCGGCTGATGGCGACCGCATCGGTGTTCCAGATCGAGAAGGAGAACGTCGCGGTTCTCGACCAGACGTATTTCAACGACACCGGCATCATCAGCTATTTCCCCGGTGTGCGCGAACGCAGCCGCGGCTTTGAGGTCGACGTGACCGGCGCGATCACGCCAGAGATCAACCTGATTGCCAATTACAGCTTCACCGAAACCGAAACGCTGGAGAATGGCGGCGATCCCACGGCGGTCGGCCAGCCGCTGGGCGGCGTGCCCCGGCACAAGGCGCGGTTGTGGCTGAGCTATACCGTCGACGAGGATGACGCGCTGGGTGGCCTGGGCTTCGGTGCCGGCGCGCGCTATGTCGGCACCAGTTCGGCCCAGTTCGATCAGAGCATCAAGCTTGCCCCCTATGTCGTGGTCGATGCCGGCATCTGGTATGACTGGAAGGCCGCCCGGCTGGGGCTGAACCTCTATAATCTGTTCGACGAGGATTACATCGTCCGGGCCAGCGACCGCTCGATCGCCCATCCCGGGGAGCCGTTGAGCGCGATCGCCTCGCTGTCGCTGCGCTTCTGACGGCAGGCCCCGCCACCATGTTCGATGCCAGCCGCAAGACCCTGTTCCGGCTGCATGCCTGGATCGGCCTCAGCCTGGGCTATGTGCTCTATGTGATCTGCCTGTCGGGGACGGTCGCAACCTTCGGGGCCGAACTGGCCTGGCTGGGCGATCCGTCGCAGCGGTCGCAGCCGGCGGCGGCAGGCGTGCCGCCGGCCGGCTGGCAACAGATCCACGACCGGGTCGCCGCCGCCCATCCCGATGCCCGGATCCTGCTGATCCAGGCGGCGCCCGGCCCGCGATCGCTGGCGCGCGTGGCCATCCGGGTGCCGGGCGGCGACATCCGGCTGGTACCGGTCGATCCCTGGACGGCCGAGCCCCGGCCGGCGCGCGCCGGGCTCGGGCTCGCCCAGTTCCTGCGGGTGTTTCACAAACAGCTTTATCTGGTCGCCTCGGTGGCCGGGTTTCACGGCACGCTGGTGGTGGGCGCACTGGGGGCGGCGCTGCTGCTGGCGCTGGTGGCCGGGCTGATCTCGATCCGGCGCTGGTGGCGGGCCTTCTACACTCTGCGCATCGGGCGCAGCGCCCGACTGTTCTGGTCGGATCTGCACCGGATGCTGGGGGTGTGGGCGCTGGCGATCGGCATCATCCTGTCGGTCACCGGTTTGTGGTATTTCGCCGAAACCGCGCTCGATGGCGTCGGCGTCCAGCTCGACCGGGAACCGCCGCTGCCGATGGTGACCGCCGAGACAGCGGGCGATCCGGCACCGCTGGCCGATCTCGACCGTGTGGTGGCGCGGGTTCAGGCGGCTTTTCCGGCGCTGACAGTGCGGGACATCGCCCTGCCGGCGGCGCCGGGGCGGCCGCTGGTGCTGACCGGCCCGGCCGATGCCTGGGTGGTGCGCGACCGGGCCAACCGCGTGGCGGTCGATCCGGCCACCGGGGCCATTCTGGAGATCCGGCCCGCGACGGCGCTTGGCGCCTATGACCGCTGGGTCGAGACCGCCGATCCGCTGCATTTCGGCACCTTCGGCGGCCTTGCCAGCCGGGTGGTGTGGTGCCTGGCCGGGCTTGCGTTGAGCGGCGGAATTCTGGCCGGGCTGTATGGCGCGTGGCTGCGGCTTGACGCCCCCGCCGGGCGGCGACAGGCAACGGGCCGGGTGCGCGGATATCGGCGCCTGCCAGTGCTTGCCACGGTCACGCCCGCCATCCTGCTGATGGCGGCGGCGGTCCATGGCAGTTGGGCCTATGGCGTGGTCGCGGCGCGGCCCACGGGTGCAGCCGATGGCGTGCAACTGGGCTTGAGCTGGGGCGAGGGGGTCATTCTGGCGGTCTTTGGTCTGCTGCTGCTGGTGCCGTTGATCGGCTGGGTGCGGTTGCAGGCCCGGCGATAGCCGCCAGGGCCACCTGCCTCGCATCGCGGGCGTCCGCCATGGCCTGCCACTCGGCCGGCGGCGGATAGGTTACGAGGTCCAGGCACAGCCCCTGGGGTGGGGCGGTGGGGCCGGCGGCGGCGCGCCTGCGGGCGGCAAGGGCGGCCGAGACATCATCCGGCGTCCAGCGCTCCCGACCGACCATGGCGAGGGTGCCGACCATGATCCGCACCTGATTGTGCAGGAACGACCGTGAGCGGGTGGTGACGGTGACGATCTCGCCCGCCCGTTCCACCCACAGCGCATCCAAAGTGCGCATCGGCGATTTCGCCTGACAATCTGTGGATCGGAAGCTGGTGAAGTCATGATGGCCCAGCAGCCGCTCGGCGCCCCGGTTCATGGCCTCCACATCCAGCGGCCAGGGCAGGTGCCAGACCCGGTCGCGATCCAGCGCCGGATGAGCCGGGCGATTGACGATCCGATAGACATAGCCACGGCCGATGGCGGTGAAGCGGGCATCGAAACAATCGGGCACCGGCTCGGCCTCGATGATCGCAACCGCGTCGGGCTTCAGGAAATGGTTGATCGCCGAGCGGGTGGTGAACGGGCTGTCGGCGCGCGGCAGGTCGACATGCGCCACCTGGGCGGTGGCATGGACCCCGGCATCGGTGCGCCCGGCGGCCTTGATCACGCAAGGCTCGCCGACATAGCGGGCGATGGCTTCCTCCACCACCTGCTGAACCGAGCGGCCATTGTCCTGGCGCTGCCAGCCGACGAAGCCGCTGCCGTCATATTCGATGGTGAGCTTCCAGCGCGGCATCAGCCCAGCCGCCGGCCGGGCGCCAGATCGGGGAAGCCCCGGGCCAGATCGTCGATGGTCATCGGACGGCGGCCGGCGCGCTGGGCGCGGATCAGGGTCAGCACCCGGCCATCGCCGCAGGCGACCGAGCGGCCGTCATCCAGAAGCGTGCCCGGCGGCGTGCCGGCCGGGGCGGGCTGTGCGGCAGGGCGGGCTTCCACCAGCCGGATCGTTTCGTCACCCAGGGTGAAGCTGGCGCCGGGCCAGGGGGTGAAGGCGCGCACCAGCCGGTCGATCGCGGCGGCATCGGCGGTCCAGTCGATCCGGCCCTCGGCCTTTTCCAACTTGCGGGCATAGGTGATGCCGTCGTCCGGCTGGGGCACCGCCACGGCGGTGCCGTCCAGCACCGCCGGCAGTGTCTGGGCCAGCAACGCCGCGCCATCGGCGGCCAACTGGTCGTGAAGCTGCTGGGCGGTGGTCTGCGGGCCGATCGGTACCCGGCAACTGGCCAGCATCGCGCCGGTATCCAGCCCCGCGTCCATCGCCATGATCGTGACGCCGGTTTCCGTGTCGCCGGCCAGCAGTGCCCGATGGATGGGGGCCGCACCCCGCCAGCGCGGCAACAGCGAGGCATGAACGTTGACGCAGCCCCGCACCGGCGCGTCCAGCACTGCCCGCGGCAGGATCAGACCATAGGCAGCCACCACCGCGACATCGGCGCCGAGGGCCGCAAACGCAGCCTGATCGGCCGGATCGCGCAGTTTCACCGGGGTGCGGACCGGAATGCCCAGCGCGTCAGCCCGGGCGGCAACCGGGGTGGGTTGCAGCTTCTGGCCACGACCCGCGGGCCGGGCAGGCTGGGTATAGACGCAGACCACATCATGGCCGGCGGCGACCAGCGCATCGAGCGAGGGCACCGCGAAATCGGGCGTGCCCATGAACACGACACGCGCCCGTCGGGCATCGGAGGCGGGGCGGTCGGTGGTCATGAGGGCGGGTGCTTTCGGTACGACGGCAGCGGTGGAGCGGTATGGCCAGTATGTCCGGTATGCCCAACAGAGGCCTACCGAGTCATACCGGTAGGGCCAGGGTCAGTATGCGGCCGCGGCAATCGGCTTGTCGGCGGCGGTGCGGCGGGCCTTCACCAGCTTGCGCAGGATCATGTTGCGCTTCAGCGACGAGATGTGATCGAGGAACAGGATGCCGTCGAGATGGTCGATCTCGTGCTGCATGCAGACCGCCAGCAGACCGTCATCCTCGATCTCCTGGGTGTTGCCGTCGCGGTCGAGGAAGCGGACCCGCACGGCGGCAGGCCTGGCGACGTCGGCATAATGGGTCGGCACCGACAGGCAGCCTTCCTCATAGGTCTTGTCCTCGTCGGACACCCAGATGATTTCCGGATTGGCCATGAAGATCGGCGTGGGCTCCTTGCCCTCGCGCCCCCAGCAGACATCGATGACGATGACCCGGGTCAGCACACCGACCTGGGGGGCGGCAAGCCCGATGCCTTCGGCGGCATACATCGTCTCTAGCATGTCGTCCATCAGCCGGCGCACGTCGTCGTCGACGCGCGCGACCGGGGTCGCCGTCTTGGTCAGGCGCGGATCGGGTGCTGTCAGGATGGGCAGGATGGCCATGGACGTGACGACTCCAATTCTGTTCATGGGTTAGGTATTACGGCGGGGGCGCCGGGTCAAGACGGCCCGGCGCCCGGCAGCCCTGTGGGCGTCACGGGACTGTTGCATTTGGCATCGCCCTGGCCATTGATGGGCGCCCACCGCCACCCGCGCACCGTATAAGACGATGGTCCCCCTGCCCGGAGCCCCCGCCCATGCCTGATTTCGCCGCCATCGATCCCGCCCTGCTGATCATCGCGGGCCTGTTGCTGATCGTGCTGCTGGGCGCCGGCATGGCGGCGCTGGCGGCGGCGCGCCGCGCCCGTGCCGCCGAGGATGCGGCTCTGGATCAATCCGACGTGCTGGAACGGCTGGCGGCGGATCTGGCCCGGTCCAGCGCCGTGCAGGCGGGCCGGATGGATCAGGTCTCGGCGGCGCTGTCGGCCCAGCAGGCGCAGGTGGACGCCAGACTGCAGATCCAGGAACGGATGATCGCGGAAGCGGTGGATGCGCGCCTGGTGGGGCTGGCGGCGCGGCTGGATCATCGCTTCGACATCGAGGGCCAGCGCGCGGCGCAGTCGGCATCGGAGGTGCGCGCCCGGCTGGCGGTGATCGATCAGGCGCAGCGGCTGATTTCAGACCTGGGCGAAAAGGTGGTGGGTTTTCAGGACATCCTGTCGAACAAGCAGGCGCGCGGCGCCTTCGGCGAGGTGCAACTGACCGATCTGGTGTCGCAGATGCTGCCGCCCGGCGCCTATCGGATGCAGGCGACCCTGTCGAACGGCCGGCGCGCCGACTGCCTGATCAACCTGCCCAACCCGCCGGGGCCGATCGTGGTCGACGCCAAATTCCCGCTGGAGAGCTTCCACCTGCTGCGTCAGGCGAAGACCGATGCCGAGCGCAACGAGGCGGCGCGCGCCTTCCGCACGGCGGTGCAGGCCCATATCAAGGCGATATCAGAGCGCTATCTGATCCCCGGCGAGACGGCGGATGGTGCATTGATGTTCCTGCCGTCGGAAGCGGTCTATGCCGAACTGCACGGCAATTTCCAGGACGTGGTCGACAAGGGGTTCCGGGCGCGGGTGTGGATCGTGTCGCCGACTACGCTGATGGCGACGCTGACCACGGTGCGGGCGATCCTGAAGGACACCCGGGTGCGCGAACAGGCATCGTTGATCCGCGCCGAGGTGACGGCGCTGCTGGAGGATCTGGGCCGGCTGGACGACCGGACGTCGAAGCTGGTGCGCCATTTCGAACAGGCGACAGAAGATCTGCGCGGCTTGCGGATCTCGGCCGACCGCGCCACCCGCCGCGGCGAACGCATCGAGGCGCTGCAACTGGGCGATGGCGCCGGCGAGGCGGATGGCAACGCGGCCGGTTGACCCGGCAGACGCCCGTATTACCGGATCAGCGCCCGGCGCCGGCCTCCACCAGCCATTCCAGCGCATCAAGGGCGGCACCGGTGCCGTCTTCGGCGGCCATGCGGCGGCCGATGCGGCCGGCGGTGTCGGTGAGGGAGCGGTGGCGCAGGGCCTGACGGATCACGTGCCCCAGGCGCTCGCCGGCACGGGCGCCGCCGCCATCGGCGGCCAATGCCCGCAAGCCCGGCCCGCGCAGACCATAGCCCAGCGCGCGGGCCTGTTCCGCCCAGAACGGCTGATCGGCGCCCCAGGGGCAGATCACCGCCGCGCGACCGGCGAGAAGGCCGGCGGCCAATGTGCCGACGCCGCCATGATGAACCACCAGATCGACATGCGGGAAGATCCGGGCATGAGGGGTGCGATCCAGCACCAGAACCCGGTCGCCGGCCGTGGCGTCCAGCGTGGCGCCGTCGATGCCGCCCCAGCCGGTGGTGACCAGGGCCGCGACATCGGCGCGGTCGAGGGCGCGGGCGATGCTGCGCGCGACTGCCGCGCCATCGACCCCGGCCATGCTGCCGAACCCGATATGGACCAGCGGCCGGCGGCGCGCCGCGGCCCGGCTGGCGAAGGCCGCCGCCGGCGCGGGCAGGCCCCCGGCGCGGGGCTCATCGGGCGGCGCCTGCCAGATGCCAGTGGTGACGACATCTGGGCCCCAGTCATGGACCGGCGGCAGCAGGGCCGCGGAAAAGGCATTCAGGACCAGGGATGCCGGTGGCGGCGGCGCCGATCGCCGGGGCGGCAGACCGAACGCCGCCTCGCGCCAGCGATCGGTGCGCCGGTCGAGCGGCCGGGTGAGCAGATCGGTCAGGCGATAGCTGAGCCGGTTGCCGATCCGGCCGAGACTGCGCGAGATCAGCGCTGCATTGGGAAAGGCGGCTGTGGGCGCGATGCAGGGCAGCAGCGCCAGCCGCGCCCAGGGCACGCCGCCCAGCGCCTGCGCCAGATCGGCGGCGCCGGTGAATTTGGGATGGGCCAGAATGATGTCCGGCCGGCTCTCGACCGCCCGTGCGGTGGCATTGAGCAGCCGGTCGACCACTGTCGACAGGCTGCCCGCCGCCATCAACCGGTCGCGCAGCGCCGGCAGGCCGGCGGCCTGGGCCTGACCGCTGCGGGCCAGCGCCCTGAAATCGACATCCAGCGCGACATGACTGGCGCCGGTGGCCACGACATCGGTCGTATCGGTGGCGGGCGCCACCATGGTGACGGCATGACCACGCCTCACCGCGCGCGCCGCCAGATGCAGCACCGGCCGGACATCGCCTTCAGTGCCGGCGGTCATCAGCAGCAGACGCGCCATCGGTGGCCCCCTCGATCGCGTTCAGACATGGCTGGCATGGGTGGATGATGGTGCCGGGTGGCGCAAGTCGGGCGACTCAGACCGGCCGGCGCGCCTTCAGCGCCGCCTGGATGGTGCCGTCGTCCATATAGTCGAGCGCACCGCCCACCGGCATGCCATGGGCCAGACGGGTGATGCCGGTATCGGGGGCGGCGTCGGCCAGCCGGTCGGCGATGTAATGGGCGGTGGTCTGGCCATCGACGGTGGCGGGCAGGGCCATCACCACCTCGGTTATGCCGCCATCGGCGATACGCGCGGCCAGACGCGGGATGCCAAGCTCGTCGGGGCCGACACCGTCGAGCGCCGACAGGGTACCGCCCAGCACGTGATAGCGGCCGCGAAACGCGCCGGCACGCTCCATCGCCCACAGATCCGCCACCTGTTCGACCACGCACAGCACCGAGGGATCGCGGCGCTCGTCGGTGCAGACCCCGCAGGGGTCGCGGGCATCGAGATTGCCGCAGATCGAACAGCGCCGGACCTCGGCCGCCGCCCGGGCCATGGCGTCGGCGAGCGGCAGCAGCAGGGTTTCACGCCGCTTCAGCAGATCGAGCGCCGCCCGCCGCGCCGATCGCGGGCCCAGCCCCGGCAGTTTGCCGAGCAGGGTCACGAGCTTGTCGATTTCAGGTGCGGCCATGGGGCAGGCTTCCGGCAGAAGACAAAACGGGGCGCCCGACTATAGGACAGACGGGCGCCCCGATCCTAGGATTCTGGCCAGAGGCCCGCACCTGCGCGGGCTCAACCCTCGCGGGCGGCCTCGAACAGGAACCATGCGCGCTGCTCGGCCATGTCGGTCCAGTCGTCGAGCACGCCGGAGGTGGCGTTATCCTTGGCGGCCTCGGCCACCTCCTTGGTGTCGCGCAGCAGCTTCACCAGGGCCAGGTTGTCCTCGCGCAGTTCGGCCAGCATGTCGCGGGCGCTGACCATCTCGGCGTCATTGTCCTTGATGGTCTGAAGCTTCGAGACATGGCCGATCGAGCGCAGCGTGGTCTGGCCGATCTTGCGGACGCGTTCGGCGATCTGGTCGGTGGTGCCCAGAATCTGGGTCGCCTGCTCGTCGAGCAGCATGTGGTAGTCGCGGAAATGCGGGCCCGAGACGTGCCAGTGGAAGTTCTTGGTTTTCATGTACAACGCGAAGCTGTCGGCCAGCACGACATTGAGCGCATCGGCAACGCCGCGGGTGTTGCGGCCGGCAAGATCGGTGGGGGTGGCAAGGTCTGCGGCAGGGGTCTTCTTGGCCATGGGAGGCTCCGGTAACGGGAGTGGAGGGCAGGATACGGGGCGGGCGGCCGGACTGCGCCGACCCCTGATATGTCGGGCGTTGCGGATGGCGCGCAACCCTTCCAGACGCGTCAATATCACGTACCGCAACTAACGTATTGCGAGAATGTCATGGGTTGCTATCCTGCACCGATTGCCGTCATGCGCCACCCCATCCGGATGCGTACAGCCCCCATGGCTTCCACGATATCGTCTTCGGCCCGGCCGGTCCGGTCGGCCTTGCGCCGCAGCTGGCCGGTCTGCCTCGCGGTCAGCCCGGTGGGGCTGCTATTCGGCATCCTGGCCGCCGCCCAGGGCTGGGCGGTGCTGGAGGTTCTGGGCATCGCCATGATCGGCTTCACCGGCAGCGGCCAGTTCGTCTGGCTGAGGCTTGCGGCCGAAGGCGGGCCGGCGCTGGCGGGTTTTGCCGTGATCCTGCTGATCAATCTGCGTTATGTGCCGATGATCCTGACCATTTCGGCGCCGTTCCGGGGCACCGGGCCGCTGAAGGGCGTGGCCGCGCATATGGTGAGCGACGAATCCTATGCGGTGGAGGCGCCGGGCGATGACCGCAGGGTGCGCTGGACGGTGCGTGGCGCCCTGTTCGTGACCTGGACCACCACCAATCTGGCAGGCGCGCTGATCATGCCGCTGATCGCGGGCACGGAGGCCGCCGCGGTTCTGGGCCTGCTTGCCTTCTTTCCCGCCAGCCTGCTGCTGTTCACATTGTCGGTTCTGCGGCTGGAGGCGGCATCGCGCGATATCAGCGGCCGGCCGGTGCCACGCATGGTGCTGGCGATCGCCGCCGCCGCCGGCCTGGCCCTGATGCTGTATCTGGTGCTGGGGCCACAATGGTTCTGGCTGCCGGGCATTCTGGTCTGCGCGGTGGTGGTCGATCGGTTCGGGTTCGGTGATGCCGCGGCCGATGCACGGGTGGTTGCGCGATGACGATGGCAGCAGGGTTCGATCCGGTCGCGATGCTGGGTGTGCCGCTGACCGGCATTCTGCTGCTGGGGCTGGTCTCGGTGCTGGTGCGGGTGTTGCCGGCCTATCTGCCGCTGCCGACCTCGCCCGCGACCCGGCGCCGGATCGAGGTGGTGCTGCCGGTGGCGGTGTTCATCAATCTGGCGATCTATTGCGCCGCCGGTGAAATCGGCACCGCGACCCGGCCGGCGCTGGCCGGCTTCGCCACATTGGCGCTGCTGTTTCCCTGGCGCCGGCGCCTGCCCTTCATCCTGCTGGTGCTGATCCCCAGCGGCGTGTATGTCGCGGCGCTGAAGCTGTCGGGTGGCTGATGCCCGGCTGCGGCCGGTTGCCGCCCGTCAGCGCAACACAGGATGGATGCTGTGCGCCTCGGTGGCGTCGGGCACTTCCCAGCGGCTGATCATGCGGTCGATGACCGCATCGGGGACGCGGCCGGCGCGGGCACGGTTCTGGCGGAGCAGGGTTGCCGGCGCGCTCTCGACATAGACGATCCGCACGCGGGCACCATAGGATCGAAACAGGGAAATCCACTGGCTGCGGCTTCGGGTGCCGATATTGGTGCCGCTCCAGGCGAAATCGGTGCCGGCGCGCAGATGGGCCTTGGCGCGGGCTTTCGCTTCCTGCACCACCCGGCCCTCGGCCTCGCCGTGGTCGACGCCGAAATCGCGCCGGATCTCATCGAGCCCCACCACCGGCAGGCCGGGATGATGGCGGGCCAGCCAACTGGTCTTGCCGGCGCCCGGCAGGCCCGACAGCAGATGCACGGTCAGGCGGGTGTCGTCGTGCTGCGGATGGTCGGGGGCGATGCCGGCGGTGTCGTGTTCGAAGAACCGGATGCGGGTGTGGTCGGACGGGAAGACGAACGGCCGGGCCAGAACGCCCTCATCGTCGCAGAGCGTGCGGAACAGCGCGATGTTGCCGAGCAACCGGCCGGGATCAGCGCAGATCCGGCCGCGGGCATCGGCCTCGGCCAGCAGCGCCAGAAGATCGTTGCGGCCTGTAAGGCTGATGGCGATGGCGCGGCGGCGGGCCTCGACCGGGTTCTTCTCGATCAGGAACAGCGGGATCTGATGCCAGGCGATCAGCGCGCAGATCCGCTCGCGCAGCGCGAAATCCAAGCCCATCCGCCACAGGATGGCGCGGGCCATGATCGCGCCCTTGCGGGAATGGCCGGGCTGGGACACCCGGCCATCGGCATTCACCCGCGTGGTGGCGGGCTTGGCGACATCATGCAGCAGGGCGGCCGCGAACACGCAGGCGCGGTCTTCCGCCGGCAGGGCCTGATAGCCGTCGAGGGCAAGCAGCGCCTCCATGACCATGCGCGTGTGCACCAGCACATCGCCTTCGGCATGATGAATGGGATCATGCGGGCAATCGGCCAGGGCCTGAAGCCAGGGAAAATCGGCGAGCATGCCCTGCCATTCGAGCGCGGTATCGCCCGGTGCGGGCATATAGTCTGACAGGGCGGTCACGGGTGGATCTCCGGATGGACAACCTTGCAGAATATCCCGGCAGCCACGCCCTGACCAGCCCCACACCGCCCCGATCAGCCTGGCACGGGGCCGCACACCTCCAGCAGCAGGCCGTCGGAGTCACTCGATGAGGTAGATGTGTCCGGCCTCAGATTCTCCGACGCCTGCCCGGACCAGGGTCGGACGGATCCAGACAAGCCGTATTTCGGCGCGCCCCAGACCGTGAGGCTGTCGGCGCCAGTGCCCTCGACGCCAATGGGGACGCAGGGTTCCAACGCTGTCTCCCGTCGTGCCTGTCTGCAGGTCGCGAACAGGAAGTGCGCTTCCTATCACACGGATGAACGAGAATCCGCGATCAAGCATCTGGGTTTTGGCGCGATTGCGCTGGGATGGTTTGCCGGTTCTGACGGCCTTGACCAACTCGGAGGGGGCATCGTCTGGGTAATCGAGCGCTGTATCCTGAGGTTCGGCGGTCATATAGCACATGGCATTCACGATCAGGGCGAGAGCCCTGCGGAACGCGGGCAACCCATCGCGCGCGTACTCCGCCCACTCGGCTTGGCTCAGGTGACGGACGTCCTGAATCAGAATCTCGTGTCCGTCCGGCTTTTCGGCGACCACGTCCGGGTCGGGCCCGGTGATATCGGCTTCCAGTTTGATCTCGGTCCCAATGGCATCGCCCAGTATCTGCTCGAAAGAGCGGTTGCTGTCGGCGATGTCTAGCGGAGCATAATAGTAGAGATCGCGTGAAAACGGCCAATGGGCGGCGCTATTCGTCCGCGCGTCGAGGCGGCAGGTGGTGACCACAATTTGCAGGCTGTCGGTGCCTGACAGGCTTACATAGGCACCATCAATGCGGTTCGGCGGGCCGGGCAGCCTAGCATCGAAGGTGTCACCGAACGACAGATAGAAGGCTCTGAATGGCAGCTTGATGTCTCTAGCTCGAACCGCTCCAAGGTCTGTTCGGTTCAGAAGATCGACGAGACGCGGCGAAAGGAGGTAGGCGTTGCGCCCGAAAGCCGTGTACATGCCGACATGCAGGGCGAGACTGCATTCCTGAACCAGCATCGCCGTTGGCCGCTCCGGCCGTTTCTCGAAGGGAAGGACACTGATGGCGTTGTTGTAGGCCGGAATGACAACGTTCTGGATGCGCTCCACGTCTGCCATCGTGGGCAGCAGCGTCCGCCCTGCCTTCCTTATGTAGGTCTGGATGACCGGCTTCGCGAACGGGCGTGTCCGCATATAGCGCATCGGGTGGATGAGGGAACTGGCGACGCCCATGGCACACCTCATGACACGAAGCTGGCGGGTGATCCACGCGCCGGCTGTAGTCTGACAGGGCGGTCACGGGTGGATCTCCGGATGGACAGCCTTGCAGAATATCCCGCCAGCCCCACCCTGACCAGCCCCACACCGCAGGGCAATCGGGTGAAACTGTGCGTGACAGAGCGGAAAAAGTCTGAATCTCTCGTTGTCGACCTTTTTGGCTTGGGAGGG
>NZ_BMDZ01000086.1 GCF_014636235.1 Tistrella bauzanensis | reverse complement strand
CAAGGTCGCCGCTTGGGACGACGACTTCCTCGCAAGCATCATCGCAGCTTAAAATTTTCACCCGATTCCCCTGGCAGATAACCGCCATCGCGGATGGCGACATCGCTTGCGACCATGCTCGGCTGTTGCATTGCCGCAGCACTTGGCTATTCTCTAGCGCGCGGATGCCGGAACACCGGCATCATGCGGCATCGGACGTGGGCGAGAGTGGCGGAATCGGTAGACGCAGTCGACTCAAAATCGACCGCCGAAAGGCTTGGGGGTTCGAGTCCCCCCTCTCGCACCAGACTGTCGGCCCGGCCACGGGCCGCTCCATGGCGATACAGGCGGATCTTCTTGAGATTTCAGATGTTCAGGCCCATGTTATTGGAGCCTGACACCGCTGGAGTACCGTCGATGAACCTGGACCTGCCGGACCTGAAATCCCTGCCGCATCAGGATGCGTCGCAGCTTCGGGATAAGTGGGACGATGTGGTTGATCTGGTGCACAGCACTGGCAGCGTGGCGGTAGCCAGCCGGACAGACGTCGAGGCAGACATGGTTCTGCTGGATGCCGACCGGTATGAGCAGCTAGTTGCTGTTGTGCAGAACCTTCAGGCACGTGAACAGGTGCGGTTGGCCGAGGTGACCGCCGACTATGCCAATCAGCTTGACGTTCTCCGCCAGCCGGACGTCCGGGCAAAACTCCAATCGGTGTTCGACGCCCGAGGCAGGCAGCGCGTGCCAGCGAAAGCCGGCCAGTCGTTCTGATGGCCGGGCCGGATGCCACGTCACGCCGCCCTGTCTTGATTGTGCTGGCGGGCGTTAACGGCGCCGGCAAGAGTTCTCTCGCGGGCCATCTGTTGACCCAGGCCGGGTTGACATGGTTCAATCCTGACGCCTTAGCGCGTCGTCTGATGGATGAGGGATACAGTCCAGTGGAGGCGAATGGGCTCGCCTGGACTGAAGGCAAGCGGCTGCTTGATGAGGCCCTGACGGCGGGGCGCGATCACGCTTTCGAAACAACGCTTGGCGGAGCGACGCTTCCCGCGACGATATTGGATGCGGCACGGACGCATGATGTCTTTATGCTGTTCTGCGGACTGGATTCGCCGGAACGCCATATTCAGCGCGTGAGATCGCGGGTCGCCCATGGCGGCCACGACATTCCTGAAGGCAAGATAAGGGAGCGGTGGGAAACATCGCGCCGGAACCTGATCCGGCTCATGCCATGCCTCTGGGATCTGCAGGTATTCGACAACAGTGCGGAAGCTGCGCCAGGTGACGATATTCCCAACCCGGTTCTGGTGCTGCACGTGACGGATGGTCAGGTCGTTGTCCCTGATCCTGCTGAGGGAATACCATCATGCATGCCCGAATGGGCTGCGGACATCGTTCGGGCCGCTCTTGAAGCTTGACTTGCCCGCTTGTGACCCTTCTGCCTGAGCGGCGTTCGGCGCGGCTGTCGTCACAGCATCATCACCATCGACGCCACCAGCAGGGCGGCCAGGATCAGGTTCACGATCCGCGACACCAGCGGCTGGCGGAGCAGGCGGGCGAAGCTGGCGCCGGCGAGTGCCCAGGTGACGTGGCTGACCGTGATCAACACCACCATGATGGCGGCGCGGGCGACCATGTCGGCTATAGGGGCGGTGGATGGCGGGGTGGCGCCGCCGAACAGGGCGCCGATCGCCAGCCATGCCTTGGGATTGGTGGTGGCGAGGATCAGGCCGCTGGCGATGCCCGGTGGCGTGGCTCCGGCGCTGGCGGCATGCGGCGGTGGTGCTGCGGCGATGCGGAGCGCGAGATAGAGGATATAGGCCGACGACAGCACGGCGAAGCCGGTCGCCAGCGTCGGATGGCCGGTCAGCAGCGAGGCGAGACCCGCCGCCACCGCCAGCATCACCGCGATGGTGCCCACGGCGCTGCCGGTCAGGAAGGCCCATATCCGCCGGAGGCCGAAGGCGCTGGCGACCGCGGTCATCGCGATGGTGGTGGGGCCGGGGCTGAAGGTGACGGCGAAGCCGGCAAGCGCGAACCCCGCCAGATCGAGGCCCGCCATATCGAAGGGCAGATGCTGCATCGTCGAAAATCCTGTAACGTTCCAGGGTCATGCAGACCCCGACATGCCGAGACGGCCCGCCAGATGGTTCAGCGCCCCAGTCGCCGCGTCTCGCCGATGCGCCGCATCCCGCCGATGCGCCGCGCGCGGCCGGCGTCGAGACCGGGCGCCTGCGCGCGGGCGTGACCTTGCGGATCGGCCAGGGCGGCGCCGGCATCGAACGGCTGGAGGCGGGGTTCAACGGCCCGGCCTTCGCGCCCCATCGTCACGATACCTATGCGATCGGCATCACCACCCGGGGCGTGCAGTCGTTCCGCTATCGCGGTGCGCGGCGTCTGTGCCTGCCGGGCGAGACCCATATCCTGCACCCGGATGAACTGCATGATGGCGCCGCCGCCACCGATGACGGGTTCGGCTATCGGATCGTCTATATCGATCCGGCGCTGGTGCAGCAGGCGCTGGGCGGGCGGGCATTGCCGTTCGTGGCCGATCCGGTGGTTCCGGCCGCCGGCCGCGACCCGGCCCTCGGTCAATGGCTCGCCGATCTTGATGTGCCGATCGACGAGGCGGCGCGCGTGGATCTGGCGGTGACGATCGCCGGCCTGCTGGACAGGCATGCCGGCGGGCCGCCACGCCGGCCGGTGCCGCTGGCACTGGCCCGGATGATGGCGGTGCGCGAGATGATCGCCGCCGATCCCGCCATCCGCCACCCGGTGGCGGCCTTCGAGCGTGTGGCAGGGCTGGATCGCTGGACGATCGCGCGCCAGTTCCGCCAGGCCTTCGGCACCAGCCCGAGCCGGTTCCGAACGCTGCGTCAGATCGATATCGCCCGGCGGCTGATCACCGGCGGCCTGCCGCTGGCCGAGGCGGCGCTTGAGGCGGGTTTCGCCGATCAGAGCCACATGTCGCGGCTGTTCAAGGGCTCCGTCGGCCTGACGCCTGCACGCTGGGCGGCGGCGCAGGCCCGACCCCGGCCCATGGGGGCGTCATCCGGCTGACACCGCGCCGGTCCGGGCCTCGATGGCCTTCACCACCGCCGCCATGTCGAGCCCGCCATGACCAAGGGCCAGGGTTTCCGAGAACAGGGCGTGGCAGACATCGAGCAATGGCGAGGAGATGCCGGCCTCGCGGGCCGCCGCCGCGATCAACTGGTTGTTCTTCAGCACGTCGACGATACCGGCCTGAACGGTGAAATCGGCGGCCAGCAGCTTGGCGGCCTTCATCCGCGATACCGCACTCGCCATCGGCCCGGCATCGAGCACCGCCACGAAGCGTTCAAGATCGAGGTCATGGCGTTGCGCGAAATGAAAGGCCTCGGTCAGGCCGGTGGCCATGGTGATCAGGAACACGTTCACCGCCAGCTTCATCAGCAGGCCCGACGGCACGGCGCCGCAATCGACCACCCGCGCGCACATCGGCGCCAGCAGCGGACGCACGATCTCGACCGGCCCAGGATCGCCCGCCAGCATCGCGACCAGTTGTCCGGCCTCGGCCGGCAGGCGCGAGCCCGAGACCGGCGCCTCGACATAGTCACCGCCGGCGGCGCGGATATCGTCGCCGAGCGCGCGGGAATAGCCGGGGGCGGTGGTGCCCATGTGAACGATGATCCGGCCGCGGACGTTGGCCGCAAGGCCCGGTGTACCACGACCCAGCACGGCATCCATCGACACCCCGTCCATCATCATCAGGAAAACGACATGGGCGCGTCTGAACACCTGCGCCGGGGTGGCCGCCACCTCGGCGCCGGCATCGGCCAGGGCCTGCGCGCGTGAACTGGTGCGATTCCACACGATCAGCCCTATCCCGGCCCGCGCCAGGTTCAGCGCCATCGGCTGCCCCATCACCCCCAGACCGATAAACCCCGTCTGTGTCGTCATTTTTCGGACCTCCTGTCGTCTGATCGCGCAATGGCCGCCTGTCTGCGTGCCGCGCGACCTTAAGCGGGTGGTGAGCGCAGGTCTTGAAGGCTTGTGCAACGATCGCGGTGGCCGGCCGCTTGACACATGGCGCAACCACAGATCACAATCCGGTCACGAAGGTCTGCCATGCCGGCGCTCAGAAGGGCGCTGCCAGGGCGGTGAAAAGGGAACATGGAAGCGGGCGGTCGCCCGCGAAGCCATGGCTGCCCCCGCAACTGTAAGCGGAGAGTCTGTCGCCCTGCTATACCACTGGGCAAGACTGGCCACTGGGATACCGGCCACCGGGGACTCCGGGTCGGGACACTGGGAAGGCCGGCGACGGATGATGACCCGCGAGCCAGGAGACCTGCCTTCGCGTCTGACAGGGCCACTCTTCGAACGGGGCGTTCGGATGGGGGCGGGATATACTGGCGGATCGCCGGGCATCTCCGAAGGCCTTGCCGTGTGAAGAGGCTCGATCAGGCTTCGGAGGATCGGCATGCATATTATGGAAGGCTATCTGCCCGCGACGCACGCCGTGGGCTGGGGCCTGGTTTCAGCACCCTTTGTCATTGCCGGCGCGCGCCGCATCGTGACGCTTGTGCGCGACAAGCCCGAGGTCAAGCTGCTGCTGGCCGCATCGGGTGCCTATGTCTTCGTGTTGTCGGCACTGAAACTGCCATCCGTGACCGGTAGTTGCTCGCATCCCACCGGCACCGGGCTCGCCTCCGCGCTGTTCGGCCCCACCGTCACCACGGTGCTTGGCGCGATCGTGCTGCTGTTCCAGGCGCTGCTGCTGGCCCATGGCGGGCTGACCACGCTTGGCGCCAATATTTTCTCGATGGCGATCGTCGGGCCGTTCGTGGCCTGGGGCATCTTTCGCGGCATGACCGGCGCCGGACTGAGTGCGGCCCTCGCGATCTTCTTCGCGGCGACGCTGGGCGACCTTGCGACCTATGTCACCACCTCGCTGCAACTGGCGATCGCCTTTCCTGATCCGGCGGGCGGGGTGGCCGGTGCCGCTTCGAAATTCCTCGGCATCTTCGCGATCACTCAGATCCCGCTGGCGATCAGCGAAGGGCTGCTGACCGCGGTGGTGTTCAACATGCTGGGCCGCTACAGCCGCAGCGAGCTGTTGAGCCTGAACGTGCTGCGCGGCCGCGCAGCCGCTGGAAAGGTCGCATCATGATCAAGCGCAATCTGGCGATGCTGGCCGCCGTGGCGGCGCTGGCGATCGCACCGCTGCTGATCCACCCGCCCGGCACCGTGGAATTCGCCGGCGCCGATGGTGAGGCCGAGGCGATGATCACCGAGATCCATCCCGATTATCAGCCCTGGGCGAGCCCGTTGTGGGAGCCGCCGAGCGGCGAGATCGAAAGCCTGCTGTTCGCGCTTCAGGCCGCGATCGGCGCCGGGTTGCTGGGCTATTATTTCGGGCTGCGGCGCGGGCGGCGCGATGCGGCAGAGGATGGCGCGACCGGGGCTGCCACGCCCGCCGTCGATGCGCCGCTGCGGAGCGGCAATGCGCGCCATTGACCGCAGCGCCCATACCAACCGCTGGCGGCACTGGCCGGCGGCGGAGAAGCTGGTTGTCTGCACCGGGTTGATGCTGGTGTCGCTGCTGGCCGCCGGCTGGGCCGGGCAGGTGATCATCCTGGCCGGTCTGGTGGCGGCGTTGCTGGCAGGTGCACGGGTGCGGCCGGGCGATCTGGCGCGGGCGGCGATGGTTCCGGTCGGGTTCATCGCCACCTCGACGCTGGCGCAGATGGTGACGCTGGATCTGTCGACCGGCTGGCCGGTGTTCGGCATCGCCGGCCCGGAGGCGCGGCTTCAGGCGCTGTTCGTCGGGCAGCGGAGCCTGACCTGCGTGACGGCATTGCTGGCCCTGGCGCTGACCACGCCTTTGACCAGCATCCTGCAATTGTTTCAACGCCGCGGGCTGGCCGGCGATATCGGCGACATCGCGCTGATGATGTTCCGGATCATCTGGCTGGTGCTCGATTGTCTGGAAGCCGGCCAGCGCGCCCAGGCCGCCCGGCTGGGGCATGAGGGCGCGCGGCGGATGATCCGTTCCAACGGCCGCTTGCTGGCCTGCCTGCTGCCGCGGGTGCTGGACCGCGCCCAGCGGATGAACACCGGGCTTGGCGTGCGCGGCTATGACGGCACGCTGCGCTTCGTCTCGGTCGAGGCGGCGGCGTCGGCGCCGCGCATCGCCGGCCTGTGCAGCGGTCTGGTGGTGCTGGCTCTGGGTCTGGCGCAGCTTGGATGACGATTGTGACGCCCACGCATGACCCGGCCGCGATCGGCCTGAACGCTGTCGGGCTGGAGGTCACCTATCCCGGTCGCACACGGGCGCTGGACCGGGTGGATCTGGCGATCGCGCCGGCCCGGAAGCTGGCGATCCTGGGCGCCAATGGCGCCGGCAAGTCCACATTGCTGCTGACCCTGGCCGGCGGGCTGAAGCCGCAGGCGGGCAGCGTGTGGCTCGACGGTGCCGAGGTGGTTCACAACCGCCAGGGGCTGGCGCGGCTACGCCGCCGCGTCGGGCTGGTGTTGCAGGATCCCGACGACCAGTTGTTCGCGGCGACCGTGGCCGAGGACGTGTCGTTCGGGCCGTTGAACATGGGGCTCGATGCCGCCGAGGCGCGGGCGCGCACCAGCGAGGCGCTGGCGGCGCTGAACATCACCGCGCTGGCCGGCCGCCCCACCCATATGCTCAGCTTCGGTCAGCGCAAGCGGGTGGCGATCGCCGGGTTAATGGCGATGCGGCCGGGCTTTCTGTTGCTCGACGAACCCACGGCCGGGCTCGATCCATCCGGCGTCGACGATCTGATGCGGCTGCTGGACGGTGTGGCGGCGTCGGGCATGGCGGTGGTGGTGGCCACCCATGACATGGATCTCGCCTATGGCTGGGCCGACCGGATCGCGGTGTTCGGCGACGGCCGGATCGCCTGTGACGGCCCGCCGGACACGGTGTTTCAGGATCATGACCTGCTGCGCCGGCTGGGCCTGCGGCCGCCGATGCTGGGCCGGCTGGCCATGGCGCTGGCGGCACGCGGCATGATCGACCCGACCCGGCCATTGCCGCGCCGCCTGGATGATCTGCTTGGGGCCTTGACCAGCCAGACCGGCACGGACCAGCCACCTGGCTGACCGGGGCTCAGATGACCTGTGCGTCCAGCACCGCCCGCCAATGCGCCAGCCTGTCCTTCAGCCGCGTGGCACGGACATAGGGCGGGGTGTCGTCCTCGTCCTCCAGCCGGTCCAGCACCTCAAATGCCAGGCTGTCGGCGCCATGGCGATGCCAGGCGTCCTGAAGCGTCCTGTGGGGATTGGTGCCCTGGCGCAGCGTGAACCAGATCCGGTTGCGGATGGTGTCGAGCGTCGGGGTCTGGCCGATCCAGATATGGGGCGGGAGGTCGGGCCCGGCGACGCAGCGAATGACATAGATGCCATAGGCGCCCTTGCGTTCCTTATAGGCGGCGACGGCGCGCTTGCGGTCGATCCCTGTCATGACGGTTCTCTCTTCCTCGATCAGGCATGCGGCTGTGGTCGCGGACGGTAATATAACCCGGGTTATATTGACAGAGAGATTATTAACCGGGTAAAAATCTGTCACACCCTGTGCAGGAGGCTTGCCCGTGACCGACCGGATCCAGCGACCGAGTACCGCCTTCGACGGTGCGCAGCGCCTTGCGGCGGGACCGCTGATCGAGGTGGCGTTGACGGTGAAGGCGGCCGTCGATGCCGGGGCAGCCGGGCCGCTGCTGATCTTTGACGACGCGACCGGGCGGGTGGTGGATGTCGATCTGCGCGGCACCCGAACCGAGATCGCGGCCCGGCTGGCCGATCCAACACCGACAGAGACCATGGCGCCCCCGCCCCCGCCCCCGGCCGCCACGCGCGGGCGGGGCCGGCCGAAGCTTGGGGTGGTGGGGCGCGAGGTCACCCTGCTGCCGCGTCATTGGGACTGGCTGGCCGCCCAGCCGGGAGGGGCCTCGGTGGCGCTGCGCAAGCTGGTGGAGGCCGCCCGCCGCGACGCGGGCCCCGATCAGCGCCTGCGGATGGCGCGTGAAACCGCCTATCGCTTCATGAACGCGATGGCCGGTGACCTGTCTGGCTACGAAGAGGCGACACGGGCGCTGTTCGCCGGCGATCGGTCGGGTTTCGAGGCCCAGATCGCCGATTGGCCGGCCGATATCGCGGCCCATGCCAGACAATTGGCGTTCGGCGCCGCGCCTTAGGCGCGGTGGCGGCTAATGCTGTCGTGATTTCAGCCGGCGATGCAGGGTGGCGCGGTGGATGCCGAGCGCCCGGGCGGCGGCACTGATATTGCCGTCATGGGCGGCGAGTGCCCGGGTCAGGGCATCGTCGGTCATCGATCTGAGCGATGCCATGGGCGCCGCATCCGACATTGGAGCCGAAAAGACCGGTGCGGTGTGGGGCAGATCTGCTTGCGGCAGACATGCTTGCGGCGGGGGCATGGGCGGATCGAGTGGCCGTGCCGGGCCGATCTCGCCCGGCAGATCGGCGGGCGTGATGGTGCTGCCATCATCGGCCAGTGCCACCAGGGTGCGGAGCAGATTGGCCAGTTCGCGCAGATTGCCCGGCCAGTCATGGCCGGCAAGGCATTGGCGGGCGGCGGAATCGAGCGTGATGTCACGGGCCGGCGCGCCGGTTGCCTGGAACACGGCATTGATGATCGCGTCCAGGGGCTGGCGATCCCGCAAGGGCCGCAGGGTCACCGACAGGTGGTTGAGGCGGTAATAGAGGTCGCTGCGGAACCGGCCATCGGCCACCGCCGCTTTCAGATCCTGATGGGTCGCCGCCACCAGCCGGAACCGCACGGTCACCGGCCGGCCGGCGCCCAGTGGCAGAACCTCGCCATCCTGCAGCACCCTGAGCAGTCGGGCCTGAAGCCCCAGCGCCATGTCGCCGATTTCGTCGAGGAACAGGATGCCGCCTTCGGCCTGACGGATGCGGCCGGGACTGCCGCGACGCCGGGCGCCGGTGAAGGCGCCGTCCTCATAGCCGAACAATTCGCTCTCCAGCAGGCCTTCGGGGATCGCCGCGCAGTTCACCGCCACCAGCGGTGCCGACCGCAGCGTCGACGCCTGATGGGCCGCGCGCACGAAAACTTCTTTGCCGGTGCCGGTTTCGCCCTGCAACAGCACCGGAATATCGGCATCGATCGCGCGGATGGCGCGGGCAAGCATGGCATCGCTGGCTGCATCCCAGACCATGGCGCCACGCAGCGTCAAGGCGGGCGGGGTCGTGGTGGCGGCGCGCAGGCGTGATGGTGCTGTCACCGGATGCAGCACCGGCCGGCCGGCCGGCCGGCTGATCCGCAGATGCATCGGCACGCCGCCGGCGCGGCTGGTGAGCAGGCGGGCATCGCTGCCCATCATCCCGCCGTCGAACAGAGCATCCCAGCCGGCGGCACCGATGGCGCCCGCATCCAGCCCCAGCAGCCCCAGGGCGATGCGGTTGGCGGCCGACAACCGGCCATCACGGAAGGCGAGCAGGCCTTCATGCGGCGTGCCCAGCCAGGAGGGGTGCGAATGCAGCCGCACCAGCAGGTCGGACCCGTCGGTTTCGGCTGCCTGCATGGTCCAGCGATGTTCCAGATTGGCCACCGCCAGCCGCACCAGGGCGCGGGCATGGGTCTGCGGCCGCCGTGCATCGCCCGACAGGTCGAGCACGCCGGCGATCCGGCCGGTGGGATCGCGCACCGGCATGGCGGTGCAGATCAGCACCCGGTTCTCGTCGAGGTAATGTTCGGCGCCGTCCACCTCGACCAGCCCGCCCTCGGCCAGCGCGGTGCCGACGGCATTGGTGCCCTCCTGTGCCTCCGACCAGCAGGCGCCGGGTTGCAGGAACATCCGCCGCGCCCGGCCGGCAAAACCGTCATCGCCGCGCGCGTCCAGTATAAGCCCGCGGGCATCGGTCAGGATCGCCACGCCATCGGCATCGGCCATGGCGCGCGCCAGAAGATCCAGTTCGGGGGTCGCCAGATGCAGCAGGGTGTGATTGCGGTCGCGCTGGCGGCGCAGCGCCGGGGCCGCCAGCGGATCCTGGCGTGCCGGGCGGTTCATCGCCAGGCCGGCCGAGGCACAGCGCTGCCATGACCGGCCGATCACCTCGGGCACGGCATTGTCGGGCAGGTTGCCGGCATCGCGGAACTGGCCGCGCACGCCATCCAGAACCCGTATCTGTCGTCCGGAGTGCTGTGACATCCGGGCGTTTCCCCTGTGGCGCCCCTGTTCTTGATTGTGGGAGAGACCATGTCGCATAGACTGCCCACTTGTCGCGGCGGCGGGCGCCTGCCTGCCGCGACACTGATGGATCAGCATGCCCGCTCTTCGCGGCAGCCGCAAGCGGCCCGATCCGATGTCGCACAACGCGGCACCCGCCGTCGCGGGCCGCGACAGGCCGGCGTGTCGCGTGCTGTCGCATTGCACGGCCCGTGCCGTCATCCGGTGGCGGATATCCGGCAATCGCATCATCTGGCCCAACCTTTGCGATAGCGCAAAGGTTGCTGAACGGCCGGGCGGTATGATGCGCCATCCAACCGGCCGTTCAGGTGGCGTCCCGACGCGGCAGCCTCATTCCTCGCGGCCGCGACTGACTTGCGGGGGCGGTGCGCCTGCGCCGCCCCCGTCCTTGATCAGCCGTCCCCGTCACGGCTGACGATGTCCATGGAGGGCCTCCGCTCATGTCACTTCCTGCAACGATGAAAGCCGCCGTGGTGCGCGCGTTCCGCCAGCCGCTGGTGATCGACGAGGTGCCGGTGCCCCGCCCGGCGCCGGGGCAGATCCTGATCAAGGTGGTCGCCTCGGGGGTCTGCCATACCGATCTGCATGCCGCCGATGGCGACTGGCCGGTGAAGCCGCAGCCGCCGTTCATTCCGGGCCATGAAGGTGTCGGTCATGTCGTGGCGCTGGGTGCCGGCGTGCGCTCGGTGAAGGAAGGTGACCGGGTGGGCGTGCCCTGGCTGCACACCGCCTGCGGCCATTGCGAGCATTGCACCACCGGCTGGGAAACCCTGTGTGGCGATCAGCAGAACACCGGCTATTCGGTGAATGGCGGCTTTGCCGAATACGTGCTGGCCGACCCGGCCTATGTCGGCCACCTGCCGGCCGGGCTCGATTTCGTCGCGGCGGCGCCGATCCTGTGCGCCGGGGTGACGGTCTATAAGGGGATCAAGGAAACCGAGGTCCGGCCCGGGCAATGGCTGGTGGTCTCGGGCGTCGGTGGGCTGGGCCATCTGGCGGTGCAATACGGCAAGGCCATGGGGCTGCATGTGGCGGCGGTGGATATCGGCCCCGAAAAGCAGGCGCTGGCGCGCAGGCTTGGCGCCGACCTCGCGGTCGACGCCCGCGACGAGGATGTCGTGCAGCAGGTGCTGCGCGAAACCGGGGGCGGCGCCCACGGCGTGCTGGTGACGGCGGTGTCCGAGAAGGCCTTCGCTCAGGCGGCCGACATGCTGCGCCGGCGCGGCACCATGGCGCTGTGCGGCCTGCCGCCGGGATCGTTTCCGATGTCGATCTTCGACACGGTGCTGAACCGCCGCACCATCCGCGGCTCGATCGTCGGCACCCGCGCCGATCTGGTGGAATGCCTGGCCTTCGCGGGCGAGGGCAAGGTTGCCGCCACCTGCACCACCGCGCCGCTCGAAGACGTCAACGCGATCTTCGACCGCATGCGCGCCGGCAAGATCGAGGGGCGGGTGGTGATGACGATCTGACAGGTGGCTGACGCCTCGCCGTTTCCTGTTGTATCGCAGCCCTCATCGGAAGCGGTCGCGGGAGACGGCGGGACATCCTATGCTATTCACGATGGCAAGCACTGCCACGCCTTGAGGGGCACGTCGTGACGAACAGGGATGGATTACCACTAAAGCCGGAAGACGGCTGGATCTTCCGTATCATGCATGTCTCGAATGTCGGGGCGGTGCTTGATCGGGGTGTTCTGTGTCGCAATGGCGCGGATGAGGATTCCGGATACACCGCCATTGGCAGTCTCGACCTCATTGATCATCGTTGGCATCATCCGGTGCCATGTCCACCCGGGGGCGAGCTTGGCGACTATGTGCCATTCTACTTCACGCCGCATAGTCCCATGTTCTATAGTATCCACACCGGGAAAGGTGTTCAGAAGCAGGCGAATGCCGATATTGTCATTCTCGTCACCCAACTCCGGCGTGTGATTGATCACCAATGCCGAGTTCTGTTCACGGATCGTGCGGCGCATTTGGAAGCGGCACAATATTATGACGATCTGAATCATCTCGTGGATCTGCCATGGGAGGCGTTCAGGACTCGGAATTTTCGCAAGGACCCTGAGAATCCGGATCATTTTGAGCGTTATCGGGCAGAAGCCCTGGTTCACCGCCAACTCCCTGTTGACGCCCTGAGGGCGATTGCCTGCTATACGGAAGAGGTCGAAAGCCGTGTGAAGCGGCAGGTCGACGACCGGGGCTTGCGATTGCAAGTCATTCTCCGTCCGGAGTGGTACTTCTCATGATGCGCTTCACGCAAGGCAATCTGCTCGACGCCAGGGTCGATGCGCTTGTCAACACGGTCAACACGGTCGGCGTGATGGGCAAGGGGATCGCCTTGATGTTCAAAGAGGCATTTCCTGAGAATTTCGAGGCCTATGCCGCCGCCTGTAAGCGCGGCGAAGTGCGGGTCGGCCGGATGTTCGTGACGGAGCGCCATGCGTTGATCGGGCCGCGCTGGATTATCAATTTCCCGACCAAGACGCATTGGCGTCATCCGTCGCGGATCGCGTGGATCGGAGATGGCCTTGATGACTTGCGGCGTGCGATCATCGACCGGAAGATCCGATCGATCGCGATTCCACCGCTCGGCAGCGGCAATGGCGGATTGGCATGGTCCGCTGTCCGGCCGTTGATCGAGAGCGGCCTGGGCGATCTGCCGGATGTCGACATCGTGGTCTATGAACCGGTTGCCGCCTATCAGAATGTCATGAAGCGCTCAGGCGTTGAGGGTCTCACGCCCGCGCGGGCGTTGATCGTCGATCTCGTCCGGCGGTATTGGGCACTCGGGATGGATTGCTCGATCCTTGAAATTCAGAAACTGGCCTATTTTCTGGAACGCAGTATCGAGAATGCCGGTCTGGACAATCCGCTCAGATTGCGCTTCACGGCCCACAGATACGGACCCTATGCCCCGCCGCTGGGGCATCTGCTGGATACGCTGGATGGCAGCTATCTGCATGCCGAGAAGCGGCTTGCCGATGCCGGTCCGTATGACTTGATCTGGGCCGATGAGAGCCGGCGCGACGTGGTCGATGCCTATCTGCGGTCGGCGGCGAAGCCCTATCTGCCAGCCCTCAAGGCCACGGTCGATCTTATCGACGGTTTCGAGTCGGCGCTGGGGCTTGAATTGCTCGCCACAGTCCATTGGCTTGTCGACCGCGAAGACGTGGCGCTTGATGTCGCGGCGATCCGCGAGGCTCTGGCACACTGGCCATCGCCGGACAAGGGAGCGGCGGCGCGTAAGCTGCGGCTGTTTGATGATCGCCTGATCGGGCTTGCCATCGCGCGCTTTGAGCGTGTCGCGGCAGCCTGAGCAGCGTCGGCCGCCTTGTGATCTTCCCCACGCCATGCCTGCGTGAAACTGTCGCCGGGTATGGCGAAGGCTTGTATTGCGGGTGCATCTGAGACTTAGTTGCGGAAAGAGGCGCTGGCGGTTCGGCTGGCGCTATCCGTTCCCGCAAGGCTCATGTTCGACGACGACCTTTCCCAGATCGACCTCAACCTGCTGGTGGTATTCGCGGCGCTGATCGAGACGGCGAGCGTCACGCGCGCGGCCGAGCGGCTGCGGTCGAGCCAGCCGGCGGTGAGCCGGTCGCTGGCGCGGTTGCGGGTGCTGTTCGACGATCCGCTGCTGATCAAATCGGGCAAGACGATGGTGCCGACCCCACGGGCGCTGGCGCTGAAGGGGCCGGTGGCGGCGGCGCTGGGCGATATCCGGCGGTTGTTCAAGCCGGCGGGCTTCGATCCGGTCACCGACCGGCGGCGCTTCCGGGTGTCGTCGACCGATTACGGCGTGTTGTCGGTGCTGGCGCCGGTGATGGCGGAGCTGACCCGGACTCCGAATGTCGAGATCGCGGTCGATCCGCTGGGCGCCGATGATCACCAGAAACTGGCCTCGGGCGTGCTCGATCTGATCATCATCGGCCGCACGCCCGAGCGGCCTGAACTCTATCGTCGTCGGCTGTTCACCGAGCGCCGCGCCTGTCTGGTGCGCGCCGGCCATCCGATCACCGCCGACCCCGATATCACCGCCGGGCGGCCGCCATCGATCGATGCCTGCCTGGCCTGGCCGCATGTGGCGATGACCGTCTGGACCAATGGCCATATCGCCCGCCAGCTCCGCACCCTGGGCAAAAGCCGGCAGGTGGCGATCCAACTGCCCTATTTCTCGGTGGCGCCGCTATTAGTCGAGACATCCGACGCGCTGCTGATTCTGCCCCACCGCGCGGCGAAACGTTTTGCCGAGGCGCGCGGACTGGTGATGTTCGACGCGCCCGACGTGTTCGGCACCTTCGATTACTGGCTGGTCTGGCACGAGCGGGCCCGCCGCGACCCGGCGCTGCATTGGCTCATCGAACGCATAGCGGCGGCGGTTGGTGATCCGGATGCCACATAACCGATATCCGAACCGCGTATTTCCCTTTCCGTTGTGCAAGTGCGAATTACTCGCATGATGCAAGGCATATCGGACAGGAGGAGGATCATGACCGAGCGGCGGCGCGCGCAGTGGCGCTTCAGAACATCCATGGCCGACGGCGCCAAGGCCGGTATGGCCAGGGCCGGCGTGGTCCTGGCGGGCACGATGATGTCGGTCGCCGCCGAGGCGCAGGAGCGCAAGCCCGACGAACTCGATCAGATGGTGGTCTCGGCGACCCGCACCGAGGAAGCCGGGCGCACCGCGCCGGCCTCGGTGACGGTGGTCGACGGCGCGCAACTGAAATCCTATCCGGTGTCGGATCTGACCGAGGCGATCCGCGACGTGCCGGGCATCAGCCTGACCGCCGGCAGCCAGGGCCGCCGGCAGATCAGCATCCGCGGCATGGACCCGTCCTTCACCCTGATCCTGGTCGACGGCAAGCGGGTAAATTCCACCGAAGCCGTGTTCCGCCACAATGATTTCGACATCGGCAGCATTCCGGTGGCGGCGATCGAGCGGATCGAGGTGGTGCGTGGCGGCATGTCGGCGCTGTATGGCTCGGAAGCCATGGGCGGCGTGATCAATATCATCACCAAGCCGGCGTCGAAGATCTGGTCGGGCCGTGTCGATCTGGGCGTCGACATGCCGACTGAAGGCGATCGCGGCACCGAGGCGCGGACCAGCTTCTATCTGTCGGGGCCGGTGGTCGCGGAGAAGCTGGCGATCACCGTCACCGGCACCTTCGATCGGCGCGAGGTCTGGAACGGCCAGTCCGGCGGGCCGGTGATCGCTGACAACGGCAATCCGGTCAGACGCCCCGATGGCAGCGTGGTCGACCGCGCGGATCTGGCGACGCTGGAGGGGCGCGAGGATTATCAGGGCCGGGTGAAATTCACCCTCACCCCCGATGATGACCAAACCATCGAGGCTGAATTCGGCCGCTCGCGCCAGACCCGGTTCGGCGAGTATTACATCAGCGGCTGGGGCGATGCCGACGGGGTGGTGGTGCGCGAGGACGCGGCCCTGTCGCATGAGGGCCGCTGGGGCTGGGGCACCACGCAGTTGCGCGCCTATACCGAGGTCTCGACGACCGGCGATGACGGTATCCGCCAGGAGAACCGGGTGGTGGAGGGCAATGCCGCCCTGCCATTCGACCGCCACACCCTGGTGGTGGGTGGCGAGGCGCGCTGGATCGAGCTGAAATCCGGCGGCGAGTTCACCAGCGGTGGGGCCGAAACCGATGCCCAGGCGCTGTATGTTCAGGACGAATTCCGCCTGACCGACACGGTCAAGCTGCTGGCCGGCGCGCGGCTGGACGAGGACCGGTATTTCGGCACCCATGTCACGCCGCGCGGCTATGCGGTGTGGACGCCGACCCCGGCGGTGACGATCAAGGGTGGCGTGTCGACGGGTTTCAAAGCCCCGACCCTGCGCCAGCTCTCGCCCGACAGCCGGGTGCTGTCGTGCCGTGGTGGCTGCGTGATCCTGGGCAATCCCGATCTGAAGCCAGAGGAGAGTGTGAATTATGAACTTTCCGCCGGTTATGACACCGGTGATTGGGGCGCCACGGTCACCATCTTCCGCAATGACATCGAGAACCTGATCGATACCCCGCGCGGGTCGGGTGTGCCACCGGTTGGCACCGAGTCCGGAACCGGCCTGCCGATCTATGGGCCGGTCAACATCAACGAGGCCCGGATCGAGGGCATCGAGGTGTCGGGCTACGCCATGCTGTGGGATTGGGGCCGCGCCAGCGCCAACTGGACCTGGCTCGACGCCCGCAACGAGATGACCGGCGCGGTGCTCGACAATCGGCCCAAACATGTTCTGAACGGCAAGGTCGACTGGTTCGTCTCTGATGAGGTGATGGCCTATAGCCGGGCCACCTATACCGGCCGGCAGCGGTCGGGCTCGCTGACCCTCGATCCCTATACCCTGGTCGATGTCGGCGCCGACTGGCAGATCAGTGACGCAATCTCGGTGCGCGGCGGCGTGCTGAACCTGGCCGACACCTCGACCGGCGATCCGGACGACGACTATGCCTATGTCGAGCGCGGCCGCACCGTGTTCGTCGGTGCCTCGGCCCGGTTCTGAGCCCGCGCGCAATGAACGGAGATGCTTATCCGATGACGACCATCTATGAGGGGATGTCCCGGTCATTGTTGAAAAAGGGAGAGCGGCGTTGCTCGCCTTGAGCCGTTAGGCTCGGGGTGTCGAATCCT
>NZ_BMDZ01000085.1 GCF_014636235.1 Tistrella bauzanensis | reverse complement strand
GCGCGAGACCCCCGCCAAGCTCCCAAGCCGTCAGCAGACGGCGTCAAACCATGGGTAGCGGGCATTCGGCAACAGCCTCAATATATGGCCGGATTTTTGCCGCGTTGATCTCGTTCGTGCTGAAGCGCTGGAGGATGCCAATGATCCGATCATGCTTGGACGGGCTCGATGAGTCGTCGCGCATGATCTGGGTGATGCACTTGGCGAGGATGTGATTGCGGACGCTGTTGAGTTCTGCGGCCCCCGCATTTGAGAACAAGGTCGAGAGCCCGAGCGCCATGCGCAGGATGGGCACCTGGGTGCGCTCGCTGGCTTGCAGCAACAGCTCCCATTCCGCCAGTTCCAGAAACCAGTGCGGCAAGCGGAAGCCCGCTGCCGTACCGTCGAGGACGACACGCTCGACTCCGATCGCTCCCTCCTTCGCGGAAGCGCTCAGAGCGGCGTGATACTCGCCGTTGACGTCGAAGACGATGAAGGTCGCGCCGCGGGCGTGATGCTCCTTCGGCTTGCAAAAAAGGGACTGCAAGACCGAGGCGACCGTGCAGGATTTACCGCTGCCGGTATTGCCTAGGACGGCGACATGACCGCCGAAGAACTCGTTCAGACGAACTTTGACGTCGTAGTCCTCGAACACCACCGACTTGCCGATCGGTAGAACCCGATAGCGCGTGGCCCCTTCGGGTTGGCAGGCGCCGCCATCCGGGCCGACTGACGGCTCGACGGCGGCCTCGGTCTCAAAGATGCGATCGAGCTCGCCATCCAGCGCATACAGTGCGTCCGCATACAGAGACGGGAAAACCGACACACCGAAGCGGAACGCGCCGCCGCGCATCGGCAGCATGCCGACGGGCACCACGTCCAGATATTTCGAGGAGCCGGCCCGGTCGAAATCGCCCCGCTCGGAAGGCGTGCTCGCATCGCGCTCACGCAGGCCGACAACCTCGACCACGACATATTCCGACTGCGACGGAATCATCAGGAATGATCCCAGTCGCGCCACATAATGCACGTCGTCGAAGCCGACGACCGTGAAGTTATCGTTACCGACGTGCATCTCGACGACAAAGCGGTCGGCCGCAACCGAGACCACCTTGCCGATCGCCCGCTTGCGATCGTCGTGGCTCATGCTTCGCTATCCTTCGTCTCGTCGTCCCTTTTCGGCGCCAGCTCCGACAACACCTTGCGGACGGCATCATCAATCCTGTCGCTGGGGCGCTGGGGCATGAAATGCTCGACGATCATGTCGAAGTAGTGCGCCCTCGTCCCGTCGGCAGGGCCATTGCCTCCAATGATCCAAATGCGCGGATCGCGCAGCGCCCGCAGCTTGGCGATCTCTCCCTCCGTGTCGGGCGCCGCAAAGATCACCAAGCGGAAGGTCGGGATCGTCAGAGCCTGATAGATGATGTTGTTCAGGTGCTCGTCGCCGAAGGCGTAGCCGGCCGTGATGAGAACGCTCTGCTCGCGCACGATCCGGGACTGAAATTCCCGGAACAGGTCTGCATAGGGCGAGCCGAGCGAAGAGTTCTGCTTCGCCGGCGTCGGATAGATCAGCATCTGGTTTGAGGATTCCGGCGGCCAGACTTCCTTGATCGGGAACAGGCCATGATCGTCCTCGGTCCACGTGACCGAACCATGCAGTTTGCAGAGATAGACGAAGGCGTCGACGGCGGTCCATTTGCGGCTGGCGACGTCGAGCTGCTCGGCCAGAGCATAGCGGAAGATCGCCGGGTTGAAGCGGCGTTCTACGACGCCGGAAAAACCGTTGGCATAGGGAATGCCCAGGCGATCCATCGCCAATTCGCTGAAATGATCGTAGTTGGTCGTGAACACCCAAGGCCGGGGCAAGGACCGATCGCGTAGGACCAGTTTCTTGTAGAAACGCTCGTAGAGGTCGCCCACGGTGGTGTCGCCCTCCGTGGCGAAGGTCCCTTGGGTGACACGGGTCCATAGGAAGTCCTGGACCTTCTTGATGATGCCGTCGAGAACAGCGCGATAGGGGTGAAGATCGGGATTCTCGCTCTGGCGCAGCACGAACCGTTGCGCGAACAGCACCTCCATCAAGCGTTCCAAGTTACGGCTGTAATCCTTCGTCAGGTCGACCCCGAGCGCGTCGAGATAGTCGAGTTCGTCTTTGGTCAGCCGCCACGGTGCCGGTACAGCGCCGGCTGTTGGCGGATCGCTGTAGAATCCCGCCGCGCGTGCCTCGATGGTTTCGCCGCAAAACTCTTTGGCCAGCGGCGCCATGGTCGCAATGCCGAGTTCCTTTTTGTCCTTCATCAGGGAAGAACATCCGGCGCCGAGCAGAAATGCGATGTTCTTGGCGTTCATGGCCTCGGAAATCGCCTTGCGGGCGCTCTCGATCCCCTTGTTCCAGTCCAGTTCAGACGGCTCGGCATCGCCGTCCCGCAGAAACTGGAATTTTCGCTCTTCTTCGACTTCGCTCATATACCCCCGGTCCTCCCAGTTTCTTACTTGGCTGCTCTGTTCGCGCGCGCGGCTATATCAGCGCACTGCGCCATGAGCGCTTCGAACGGCTCCTCGTCGTCGAAGAGCAGTCCATCCTCAACCATGCGGGCATAGTCATCCTCCAACGCTTTCGCGCCATCGCCGACCGGCACGAGTTGCAAGCCGCCGCTGACAGCCGCTGCATAGTCGATCGGCGTGCGGTCGGCGGCCTTCTCTGCGAAGAACATCGACTTGTGCCGAGCGACAGCGTTGGCCAGGTCGCGATCGGCAAAAGCGGCTTCCGCGAAGCCGGCTTCGTCCAGTCGGACAACATCGTGCCAATGTCGCGCGAAGCGGTCGCCGCGCAGCCGCTCCTGGAGGCAGAAGACGTGGATGGCGGTCGCCTTCTCCCAGAACGTCCGCTCCGCGTGCATGACGCGCGGCCGCGCCGTCGGGAAGAGCAGCCCCTCGATCAGGCCGGCCGCGTCGCAGACGACGTCGCGCAAGCTCGCGGGTTCGCCCGTCGAGCGCGCGCCGAACTCCAGCATGACGCTTGGAGCCACATAGCCGGACCCGGCTGCGGTCGCCTCATAGTCGATGAAGAGCTTCTCATCCTCGACGCGGACGGCCGCCGCCAGACCTTCGGCGGCCAGTGCGGTCTCGATCACAGGCTGCACGGTTTCCGCGACCCATGCCGGTAACCGCCGACGGACCTCGCTGGACCAGCGCTTTTCCTCGCTTCGTGTCTTCGGCAGACCCTCGCCATTGTCCCCAACCAGATCGGGCGCAATCGCCCGAATGTCGTAGGTCAGATCCACATCCTCCGAAAACCGGCGAATGACCTGATAGGCTTTCGACAGCGACGTGCCGCCCTTGAACACCAGATGCTCGCCGAGCGGTGCCGCGTAGAGGGTCGCCAGCGCCCACACCACCCACACATCCTTTTCGAGAAGATGGGTGGGACGGCCCGAACGGTCGGCAGCGACGCCCAGTGCATCACGCCGATCCCCAGCCGAAAGCTGAAGAAAGACGTCAGCCATAGGCCGCCTTTCCGACGCTCTGTGCGAGCCATGTCGGAAACTGCGGCGCGGCGGCGACCAGTTCGCCGAACACGCCGGGCGGCATCTTCCGTTTCAATGTCGTGAGCGCGGCCTCCGCCCGTTCGGGGCCGAGCCAAGCCAGCGCCCGCACGGCCTCCCCTGCGGGGCGGTTGGCCAGGGCCAGTTGCCAGCGCGGCGCGTGCCGCAATTCGACGACCTGCTTGCCGAGGTACATTTTTCGGCTGCGTCCGGAGGTCAGATAGACCGAGCGGACGGGCACCTGCGTCGTCAAGCCAAGCGCGTTCGCCGCGGCGGCGCCGTTCGAGACGATGATCTCCCCCTTTTGGGCCGCGAGGGCCTCGACAGCCTGCTCGACCGACGGTGCGCGCGTGCCAAACCGACTGGTGATGGGGCGCAGATAGACGCCACGACCGGCGCGGATGAGCTGCCCGCGCTCAGACAGACGCGACAATGCCTGATCCACGGCCGCCCGGTTTCCAAGGTGGAGCAGGCCCTTGGCGGACACGGGAACGCCTTCGGGCAGTCCCGTCGCATGGGCCAGAATTTGTTCGGTCAGCCGTGTCATCGTCTTTCTCCTGTTGGAAATATACGCAAGTTTCTGACAGCTTTCAAGGAAGTCCGGATAGGGGGAAGCCTTCCCCTGCGGCCGAGCCTTGGGCTCTGCCTACCCCTTCTGCGGGGAGATCCCCGCAACGCCCCCTTCAGAGTGAGAGTGCGGACGGATTTTCCGTGACGGGTTAAGGGCTGGAGGAGAGGCTTCCGGCGCCCGTCGCGGAGATCATCCCGATGGCCAGACACGATCGCAGCCCCGCGGAAGGTGGCGGACGCAGCAACCTTTACGACGACATCACCAACAAGATCATCGCCGAGTTGGAGCAAGGTCGGCTCCCCTGGGTCCAGCCCTGGGGTGCGTCGCCCGATACCGCCCCGCTGGGCCTGCCGAGAAATGCTTCAACCGGCCGGTCCTACTCCGGTATCAATATTCTAATCCTCTGGGGCGCTGTCATCCAGCACGGCTTTCCCGGTCAGGCGTGGCTGACTTTCCGCCAGGCCCTTTCGCTTGGCGGCAATGTCCGGAAGGGTGAGCGCGGCACCACCGTTGTCTATGCAGATCGTTTCACCCCCGAGGACGAAAAGCGTCGTGCCCGCGAGACGGGTGAGGATGCGCATGCCATACCGTTCCTGAAGCGGTTCACGGTCTTTAATGCCGCGCAATGCGATGGCCTTCCCGATGACATCACGACAGTCGCGCCGCCACCGCCGCCGGGCCTGATCGAACCTCGGGTCGAGGCGCTGATCCATGCCACCGGCATCGACTTCCGCATTGGCGGCGATCGCGCCTTCTACATGCCCTCGCTCGACTATGTGCAGGTGCCGCCTCCGCAAGCCTATTTCGAGCCTATCAACTGGCACCGCACAGCCCTGCACGAGCTGGGTCACGCCAGCGGCCATCACAGCCGCCTCAGCCGCGATCTGACCGGCTCGTTCGGCTCGAAGAAATACGCCTTCGAGGAAATGATTGCTGAACAGACGGCAGCCTTCAGTTGCGCCGCGCTCGGGATCGTGCCGACCGTCCGTCATGCCGACTACATCGGGTCGTGGCTGGAGGTCATGCGCGAGGATTCCCGCGCCATTGTCCGCGCGGCCTCGCAGGCCAGCAAGGCGGCGGACTGGTTGCTGTCGCATCTGCCGGCCGACGACGCCGGGGAGCCCGATACGAGCGTAACCGACCGGAGGGCTGCGGCATGATCCTCCTGACCAGCACACAGCGCGACCGCCTGCTGGCAAATGGCCGCCAGCGCGCTCAGGATCACATCCCGGTCGTGAAGTTCTTCACCCCCCTCGGCGAGGGCGTCTGGCTCGCCACCGAACTGGACGAGGACGGCGACATCATGTTCGGCCTGGCTGATCTCGGCCATCCCGAACTGGGGTCGTGGAGCCTTGGCGAGATGCAGTCAGTCCGGCTGCCCTTCGGCATGGGGATCGAGCGCGATCTGCTTTTCACCGGGGATTTCCCGATCTCGGTCTGGGCCGAGGCCGCCCATCAGACCGGCAGCATCCGCGCCGCCGAGCGTCTGCTCTACCGCGTCGGCGCGGGCCTTTCCCCTCCATCCGCCGATACGGAAAACCGAAGTGCCTGATTTCCGGGTTTCAGGTTCTGCGGCTGGCGTCGCTCTCTCCAGAGGAAGAGGGCGGCGCTTCGCTTCGTGACGGGCTGATAGCCGGAGAGAGAGGCTCACCGGCGTCCGTCATGGAGTCACTGACATGGCCACTGCCGTTCAGAAGATCACCCTGTCGTCCTCGCGCGACATTCCCTTCAACAAGCTGGTGCTCAGCCAGTCCAATGTTCGGCGCGTCAAGGCCGGGATCTCGGTCGAGGAACTGGCCGAGTCCATCGCCCGTCGCGGCCTGATCCAGTCCCTGCATGTCCGCCCGGTCGTGGATGCTGAGGGCAAGGAAACCGGCATGTTCGAGGTGCCCGCCGGCGGTCGCCGTTTCCGGGCGCTGGAACTGCTGGTCAAGCAAAAGCGCCTCGCCAAAATCGCGCCGGTCCCCTGCGTCGTGTCGGAGGCCAGCGCCGATGTACTGATCGATGAGGTTTCGCTCGCCGAGAATATCGAGCGCGCACCGCTGCATCCGCTCGACCAGTTCCGCGCCTTCCAGGCCATGCGCGAAAAGGGCATGACCGAGGAAGCCATCGCCGCTGCCTTCTTCGTGGATGCCAAGGTGGTCAAACAGCGCCTGCGTCTGGTTTCTGTCTCACCGGCATTGCTCGATGTCTATGCCGAGGACGGCATGACGCTGGAACAGCTCATGGCCTTCAGCGTCAGTTCTGACCATGCCCGTCAGGAGCAGGTCTGGGAAGCGATTAAGGATGGCTGGCAGAAAGAACCCTACCACATCCGCCGCCTGCTGACCGAAACTACGGTCCGCGCCGTTGACAAGCGGGCGGTGTTCGTTGGCATCGATGCCTATGAGGAGGCTGGCGGCTGCGTCTTGCGCGATCTCTTCCAGCAGGACGATGGTGGCTGGCTGCAAGATCCGGTGCTGCTCGACCGGCTGGTGGGCGAAAAGCTGAAGGCCGAGGCCGAAGCCATCGCCGCTGACGGCTGGAAGTGGATCGAGGTCGCCATCACCTTTCCCTATGGCCACGACCATGGGCTCCGCCAGATTGTCGGCACCACGGTCGATCTGAGTGAAGAGGAGCGCGCCACCCGCGAGGCATTGCGCGACGAATATGACCGGCTTGAAGCCGAATATGGCGAGGCTGATGAGCTGCCTGACGAGATCGACGCCCGCCTCGGTGAGATCGAACAGGCGCTGGAAACCTTCGAGCGCCGCCCGATGACCTTCGAGCCGGACCAGATCAGCATGGCGGGTGTCTTCATCAGCATCGATGCTGATGGCGCATTGCTGATCGAACGCGGCTATGTTCGCGCCGAGGACGAAACGCCTACGGAACCGGAGGCTGAGATCGTTGACCCGGAAACCGGCGAAGTGATCCAGCGGGCAGAACCGGAGGCAAGCCGCATGCGTGCGGTTATCACGCTGGGCGGCCAGCCGGTCGAAACGGAGGAGGAAGACGAGGTCGACACTATCAAGCCGCTGCCCGATCGTCTGGTCAGCGAGCTGACCGCGCATCGGACGCTGGCACTGCGGGATGCGGTGGCAGTAAACCCGCATGTCGCCATGACGGCACTGCTGCACAGGCTGGTTATGGATTGCTTCATGCCGCATTCCGGTCGCGGTTGCCTGGAAGCACAGGTTCGGGAGGTCCATCTGCCCGCGCAGGCCGAGGATCTGCGCGATAGCGCGTCGGCCAAGGCCATCGCTGACCGGCACGAACGCTGGGGCGATCATGTCCCGGCAGACGATTCTGCGCTCTGGGATTGGCTGACCGATCTGGATGATGGTTCGCGCATGGATCTGCTCGCCCATTGCGTCAGCTTCGGTGTCAACGCGCTCTATGAGAAGCCGAATCCGTACAGCGGCACGGGCGTAAGTCAGCACGGGCTGGACATCCGTCTGTCGCAGGCTGACCGGCTCGCGCGTTCGACCGGCCTCGACATGGTGGCCGTGGGCTGGCGGCCGACGGTTGGCAATTATCTCGGCCGCGTGACCAAGCCGCGTATCCTTGAAGCCGTGCGCGAAGGGGCCGGAGACCGGGCTGCCGATCTGATCGGGCACCTCAAGAAGGGCGACATGGCCAAGGAAGCCGAACGCCTGCTTGCGGATACCGGCTGGCTGCCCGAGCCGCTGCGCATGGTGGAAGATGGTATCGAAGTCGATCCGGCATCAGGCGCTGCGGCGGAAGCCGACGATCTGCCCGATTTCCTCTCCGGCGATGGCGAGGACGACCCGGCTGACGATGAGGAAGAACAGCATATGGTCGCTGCTGAATAGCACTCATTCGGGGCGGCTTCGGTCGCCCCGTTTATCACCCTCCGTTTCCGCTACTCGCCCTGTCCTCGTGATTGGGCTTTTTCTTTAGAGAGCCGCCATGCCGATCAGTATCGACATCGATCAGATTTTTCTGGACGACCGCGAACATCCCCCTTCGGATCGAACCTTACCGTGGACCGAAACCCGCGATGGCATCACTGTTGTCGTGGAGCCAAAGCCTCACTGGGCCGAAGACATGCGGGTGTTCCGGCTCGATGCCCGTGAGTATTGCCGCTACGCCGAGTGGACCGCTCATGGTGCTCGTGCCCGTTTCTTCGGTCATATCGATACCTCGGGCGATGATCTGATAATGAAGGCGCGCGCGATGATCGCCCGAGAACTTGCCGATGGGTTTTGGAGCTGAAGACCCAATCGCAGGGCGCCTGGCCGTGAGGATGGGAGGTCTGCACCGGACGGGTCCAATCCGGCTTCACCATGCAATGCGCCATTCCCATCAGGACGAGCGGCAGCCATCTCTGGCCTGAAGGGAACATGATCCTGAAGCCAGCATGGTGGCAAGGCTGGCGCGGCAGAGCATCTGCGACGGGTATCCGGCATTCTGTCAGATTCGAAAAACCACCCCCGCTTCCATTCGCAAACCTTGGTCCGATCCGTCTCTTTGACATTCAACCCCAAAGGGGTCGGCTTACGCGCGCGTGCCGCCCTCGGGGATTCGGAAAAAAGTCCGAACGCCCTCGGGTGATTGCAGATCCGGTCAGACACTTCGGGCGCCTGTCGCGCGGGGGATGGTCCCCCGCCTCCAAAGACAGGAGCCGGAACCCATGTCCTATGCAGATGCCACCGCCTTCGCCGCCAGCCTCGCCACCACGCTGATGGTTTCGATCGTTGTGTTCCAGGCCGGAGACGGCACCCACGCCGCTTGCCCCGCCGCTGAGTTCGACGGCGACGACGACATGGTGAAGCTGGAGCTGGACCCGTGGGAGTAAGGCGCGAAATCGCCTCATCCCCGACGGCCCGAGCGCGGCAGCCCGCGTTTCGGGCCTTCAGCCTTGCGATGATCCCCATCGCCGGCAGCGGAACCGGGAACAAGCCCGGTCAGAGAGGAAGAGTGCGGGCCGTTCGGCCGTGACGGGTTGAGGGTCGGAGAGAGACGCTCACCGGCGCCCGTCATGGAGTGATCCCGATGACCTTTGCCCGTTCCGAAACCTTCCGTTCCATCGGTCAGATTCTGGCTGCCGATGTTCTGCCCGCGCTTTATCGGTCGCAAAAGCTGCCGTTGCGCATCTCGTGCCTCGGCGTGGCCAGCTATGACGCCAGTGACGCGGTGAACACTTTCGACCGCATGATCCCGCTTGGGGAATGCCCGTCACCGGAAGAGGCCATCCAGGCCGCGGCCTTGCGCCTGTCGCGCGGTGATATTTGCACGGGGCCGGACAGCTTCCCGTATTTTCAGCCGCGCATCATGCTCATTCAGGACCGCGATCAGTGCCTGGTCCTCGCCGGTGAAATCCGCGCCGGCATTATCCTCTGGAAACAGCCAGTCGCATCCGATGCCGAGGCACGCAGGATTGTAAACGAGGCCAGCCGCCTGCGCGGTATGGCATTCCGGGCCTCGGACTCCGGTGATGCGAGACGGCTGCGTTACCGCGCCGCTGCACTGGAAGCCCGGTTGGTCGATCCCTTCTGGCGCGACGCCGCGGCCGATCTGCTCCGCCTGCCACAGGCCGCCTGAGCTTCACCCTTTCCATCCCATTCGGCTCGGTTTCACGCCGGGCCATGCCATGCCTGGAGACCATTATGGCCGACTATCTCACGCACTTTTCTTGCCTGCTTGACGTGGGCACCCCCGAAAACGCTGCCCGCGCGCTCGAACTCTACAACGCTCTGGCTGCTGAAAATGCTTCCGAAGATCCACCCTCGGACGGCTTTCTGCTTTCCATCCAGCCAGAACATGGTGGCACACAGATCTGGATGCGCGATGACGTCACCGGCGATCCCGAGCATGTCATCCAGTTCGTCAAACGCTGCGCCATCCAGTTCGGCCTGACGGGTCTATGGGGCCTTCAATACGCAAACAGTTGTTCTCGGCCGAGAATCGACGGTTTTGGCGGCGGCGCGCATGTTCTTGATCTTGCCACCGGCGAAACGGTGGACTGGATCTATACCGATGGCTGGCTATCCTCCGTTCTCGAAGGGAGAGATCCTTATGCCTGAGATCATCGAAACCACCGTCTATCGCTTGGGCGAATTGTCCGATGCGGCCAAGGACAAGGCCGGCGCCTGGTATCGTGAGGGCGGCTTCGACTATGACTGGTACGATGCCGTCTATGAAGATTTCCAGCGCATCGCGGAAATCCTCGGGCTCAACCTCAAGACTCGCGCCGTCCGGCTTATGGGCGGCACACGGCAAGACCCCTGCATCTGGTTCCGGGGCTTTTCTTCGCAGGGTGACGGTGCTTGCTTTGAATCCTGGTATTCCTACCGGAAACATGCGCCACGCCTGATCCGGGAATACGCCCCGCAGGACAGCGAACTGCACCGCATCGCCGATGCCCTTCAGGCGATCCAGCGCCGCAATTTCTATCAGCTTCGCGCCGATGCCTGCCATCGTGGCCATTATTATCACGAATACCGCATGTCGATCTCGGTCGAGCGAGACAGCCCGACCTGGCAGGACATGACCGCCGATGCCGAGGAGACGATCATCGAGGCGCTGCGTGATCTGGCCCGCTGGCTCTACCGCCAGCTTGAACGCGAATATGACTATCTATCCTCGGACGAGGCTGTCGATGAGACCATCGCCGCCAATGAATACACCTTCACCGAAGCCGGTCTCCGTTTCGGATGATCCCGGGAAGACACTGACAAGCGCCCCGCCGTCCGGTCGGGGCGCTTTTTTCATACTGCGCTTTGAGAGTGAGAGGTGGGCCGGAAGGGGTTAAGTCCGGGTGGTCGAGAGAGAGCACTGTCCGGGCTTGTCCTTCCCGCTCTCCTGAGGTTCTCGACATGAACATGGTTTTCCCCGTGACTGATCCGGTCACACCGCTGGCGGCTGCGCCCGCGATCCTGGCTGCGGCCAGTGTTTTGCTCCCCCATCTCGAACGCGGCCAGCGCATCGATGCCGTCACCTTGCGCGGTGCGATGGAAACGGCCTTCGGCGCGTCCGATGCTACTGGCGCGTGGGACTGGAAGCTGGCCTATGAGGCGTGCGAAGTCGCCACAGTTCTCTTCCTGCGCAAATACGGAAAGGCGCTTTTCCGTAAAGCCGCGTCTCCGGCTGCACGGATTTCCGTGCTGGCAAAAATCGCGGGGCTGTTGCCCACGCAGACCCGGCGTTCCGAAGAAAGCCAGAACTTCCAGCAGTTTTCGACGCCAATCCCGCTTGGTCTGGCTGCTCTGACGGCTGCCGCGATCACGCCTGATGACAGGGTGCTGGAGCCATCGGCTGGAACCGGCCTTCTGGCGATCCTAGCGCAGACCATCGGCGGTTCGCTGATCCTCAATGAACTGGCCGAGACCCGCGCTGATCTTTTGTCCTCTCTCTTTCCGGCATTTGCTGTCACTCTGTTCGACGCCGCCCAGATCGACGATCATCTGGCCCCGTATGCCGTGCCGTCCGTGGTGCTGATGAACCCGCCATTTTCGGTCATGGCCAATGTCAGCGGGCGTGTCGCCGATGCGGCCTACCGCCATGTCGCCTCGGCACTGGCCCGTCTTGCCCCCGGTGGGCGGTTGGTGACGATCACCGGCGCAGGCTTTGGCCCTGAGGCTCCAGCCTGGCGGGACGCGTTCATCCGCTTGCAGGAACGCGGCCGCGTCGTTTTCACCGCCGCCGTTGATGGCGCGGTCTATGCAAAGCACGGCACCAGGATCGACACACGGCTGACCGTTGTCGACAAACTGCCCGCTGACGATACTGGCATTTTTCCGGCCTCGCCGGGGATTGCGCCTGATGTTGCCACGCTGCTCGGATGGATCGAGGCGCACGTTCCGCAGCGTTCGCCGGTATCATTGCCGAAGATCGTGGTGCCTGCTTCGACCGCCGCGCCGAAGACCGTGCGAGGCTATCTCGCCCGCTCAGCCGCCACGCGGCCAGTCGCTGCTCCCGCCAATGATCCCGCGGGCGTCGAACTTGCCTATGAGACCGTGGACTGGACACCACCGGACGGCGCTCGCCTGTCCGACGCCATCTATGAGGAATATGCGCTGCAATCGCTACGCATTGCTGGCGCTCAGCCGCATCCGACCAAGCTGGTGCAATCCGCCGCCATGGCCTCGGTCGCACCACCCAAGCCGTCCTACCGGCCCATGCTGCCCGCTGACATCTGCGCGCGTCTGTCGGACGCCCAGCTTGAAACGGTGATCTATGCCGGTGAAGCCCATGCCGATCATCTCGCCGGTGCATGGACCGTGGACGAGCATTTCGACAATGTGAGCGCCGCGCCCGAAGATGCTGCCGGCTCGATCCGTTTTCGACGGGGCTTCATGCTCGGTGACGGAACCGGCGCTGGCAAGGGCCGCCAGTCCGCCGCCATCATTCTCGACAACTGGCTTCGCGGTCGGCGCAAGGCGATCTGGATCTCCAAATCCGACAAGCTGATCGAGGACGCACAGCGCGACTGGGCAGCACTTGGCATGGAACGGTTGCTGGTCACGCCTTTGTCACGCTTCCCGCAAGGCAAGCCGATCACGCTGTCGGAAGGCGTCCTATTTACCACCTATGCCACGCTACGCTCCGACGACCGGGGCGAGAAGGTTTCGCGCGTCAAGCAGATCGTCGAATGGTTGGGGTCCGATTTCGATGGAGCCATTATATTCGACGAGAGCCATTCCATGCAGAATGCCGGTGGCGGAAAAGGTGAACGCGGCGATGTCGCTGCCTCGCAGCAGGGACGTGCGGGCCTGCGGCTCCAGCACGCGCTGCCCGATGCCCGCGTGGTCTATGTCTCGGCGACCGGCGCCACCACCGTTCACAATCTCGCCTACGCGCAGCGCCTCGGCCTCTGGGGCGGTGAGGACTTTCCGTTCCAGACCCGCGCCGAGTTCGTCGAGGCGATCGAATCCGGTGGCGTTGCGGCCATGGAGGTCCTGGCCCGCGACCTGCGATCTCTCGGCCTCTACACCGCCCGCTCGCTCTCCTATGATGGCGTCGAATATGAACTGATCGAGCATCAGCTCACGGACGAACAGCGGCACATATACGACTCGTATGCTGCCGCCTTCGCCGTGATTCATGGGAATCTGGACGCGGCCATGGAAGCCGCCAATATCACCGGTAGCGACGGGACGCTGAACCGGCAGGCCAAATCCGCCGCCCGTTCGGCCTTTGAAAGCACCAAGCAGCGCTTCTTCGGCCATCTGCTGACCTCCATGAAAACCCCGACCCTGATCCGGTCCATTGAGGCCGATCTGGAAACGGGCCATGCAGCCGTCATCCAGATCGTTTCGACCGGCGAAGCCTTGATGGAACGGCGGCTTTCCGAGATCCCGACCGAGGAATGGAACGACATCTCCGTCGATGTCACGCCCAGGGAATATGTAGGCTCGTATTTGCAGCATTCCTTCCCGGTGCAGCTCTATGAACCTTTCAGCGATGGCGAGGGCAACCTGTCGTCACGCCCCGTCTTCCGCGATGGTCAGCCGGTGGAATGCCGCGAAGCTGTCGCCCGCCGCGATGAGATGCTGGAGCGGCTTGGTTCGCTGCCACCCGTTCCGGGGGCGCTCGACCAGATCGTGCAGCGTTTCGGCACGGATATGGTGGCGGAGGTCACAGGCCGTTCGCGCCGGATTGTGCGCAAGGGCGAAGGGGCATCGGCACGTCTTGCGGTCGAGAACCGTGCGCCTTCTGCCAACCTTGCCGAGACGTCGGCCTTTATGGATGACCAGAAGCGCATCCTGGTCTTCTCGGATGCCGGCGGCACGGGGCGCAGCTATCACGCCGAACTCTCGGCGCGAAACCAGCGGCTGCGCGTGCATTACCTGCTGGAGCCGGGCTGGAAGGCCGATGCCGCGATTCAGGGGCTGGGACGCACCAACCGGACCAATCAGGCGCAACCGCCGCTGTTCCGGCCCATCGCCACGGATGTCAAAGCCGAAAAGCGCTTCCTCAGCACAATTGCCCGTCGCCTCGATACGCTGGGCGCGATCACGCGCGGCCAGCGCCAGACCGGCGGACAAGGGCTTTTCCGTCCCGAGGATAATCTGGAATCCGCCTATGCCCGCGATGCGCTGCGCCAGCTCTATCTGCTGATCGTGCGCGGCAAGGTCGAGGGTTGCTCGCTCGAACGGTTTGAATCCGCCACCGGACTGAAGCTGATGGACAGCAACGGTGTGAAGGACGACCTGCCGCCAATCACCACCTTCCTCAATCGCCTGTTGGCGCTGACCATCGAGTTGCAGGGCATCCTGTTCTGGGCCTTCGAGCAGCTTCTGCAGGCGCGGATCGACGGGGCCATTGCATCCGGCACCTATGACATGGGGCTGGAAACGCTCAAGGCCGAAAGCTTCATCGTCACCGACCGGCAGGTGATCCACACCCATCCGGGCACCGGCGCGGAAACGCGGCTCCTGACCCTCACCGAGCGCAAACTCAATCAGCCGGTCACGCTCGATGCCGCCCTGGCGGAACTGGATGATCCCCGCGCAAGATTGCTCATCAACGAGCGCTCGGGTCGTGCCGCCGTGCAGATCCCAACCACCAGCGTCATGCTGGATGATGGCGAGATCGAACGCCGTGTGCGGCTGATCCGGCCTATGGAGGCGATGAACATTCCGGTGCGGGCGATGGGCGAAACCCACTGGATCGAGGCCGACCGTGCCGCCTTCACCGTGGCCTGGAAGGCGGAACTGGCCGAGGTGCCGGAGTTCACCGACAGCATCCTGCATATGGTGACAGGGCTCCTGCTGCCGATCTGGAAACGCCTGCCGCAGGAATCCTCCCGCGTCTATCGGCTCCAGACCGATGAGGGCGAACGCATCATCGGTCGCCGGGTATCGCCCGCCTGGGCCGCCAATGCCTCCACCAGTGGCGTCACCAGTAGCCTGAAACCGGATGCCGCCTATACCGCGCTGATCGAAGGTCGCACGATCCTTGATCTCGCCGAAGGGCTGCAACTGCGCCGCGTCCGCGTCATGGGTGCCAACCGGATCGAACTGACCGGCTTTACTGACGCGATGCGCGACCGGCTGCGGGCCTATGGCCTCTTCAGCGAGATCATCTCCTGGAAACTGCGCTTCTTCGTGCCCGTCGATGCGACGGGACCGGAGATCATCCGCAAATTGCTTGACCGCTTCCCGGTTGAGCGCATCGGTGAGCGGGAGGCCGCATAATGGCGCGTCTAACCGCTTCCGAACTGGCGCAGCGTCTCGGCCGACAGGCCGAGGCGGTGTGCCGCCACTATCTCTCCAATGGCCGCAAACAAGGCAATTATTGGCAGATGGGCGATGTCCGAAACACGGCTGGCCGTTCCATGTTCGTCCGGCTGAACGACAGCGTGAAAGGCGTTGCCGGAAAGTGGCAGGACTCGGCCACGGGTGAATATGGCGATCTGCTCGATGTGGTCCGGGATTCGCTCGGCCTGATCGACTTCGCAGACGTTGCCGAAGAAGCCCGGCGCTTCCTCAGCCTACCGCATCCAGACCTTGACCTGCCACACCGTCCGCCCCGGACGCCAGCACCATCGGGATCATCGGAGGCCGCACGCCGCCTCTGGCGCATGACACAGCCGCTGATCGGCAGTACCGCAGAAGCGTATTTACACGGACGCGGTATTACGGATTTACGTCAATCCGCAAATCTGCGTTTCCATCCCAATTGCTACTTGCGGCCCGAGGACGATGGCCCGACGCAAGCATGGCCCGCCATGATCGCTGCCGTCACCGATCTCGATGGCAGGATCACCGGCGCACACCGCACATGGCTGGCCCCGGACGGCTCCGGCAAGGCACCTGTCGATACGCCGAGGAAGGCAATGGGCGACCTGCTCGGACATGCCGTTCGTTTCGGTGATGCGCAGGATGTCATGGCAGCGGGGGAAGGTATCGAAACCATCCTGTCGCTGCGGCAGGCTCTGCCCACCATGCCGATGGTTTCCGCTCTCTCGGCCGGACATCTCGCCGCCATCCTGTTCCCGCCGCAACTGCGCAGGTTCTATATCGTCCGCGACAACGATCCGGCAGGCGACAGCGCCCGAGATAGCCTGGTGGACCGGGCGCACGAGGTCGGGATCAAGGCGATCGCACTCTCGCCCAGGATGGGGGACTTCAACGAAGATCTCGCAGCGGGCGGGCTGGATGCCGTTCGGGCAGAAGTCCGGGTGCAAATCGCGCCCGAGGACGTCAGCCGCTTCATGGCTTCAATCGCATAGCCGGTAAGGGGCCTGTGATCGGGGCGTTCCGATCCTGTCATGTGCATGGGGTGCATCTATCATCGGCAAGAGGTCCGCGCCTTGGCCTTCTGAGAGGGCGAGCGGCCCACAAACGGCTCGGTCAGGCAATGGCGGCGCCCGACTGATTTCCGTCGGCGGCAGAGCCGCCTTTACAGCGCGAAACAAATCAGCCGGGCTTTGCCATCAGGGCCTTCGCCAGGGCTCAGGCTGCCAGACTGTTCCGCCCGTGGGCTTTCGTCGCCATGAAGGCCGCGACGGTCGCGGTCCAGCCGAAGGACGCATCCCATGTACGCACATGACGATTTTGAACCCGATCACACCTCTTCCCCGACCGGCCACGCCATCGAAGAACTCGAACTCTATGGCTACCGTCCCTCGGAAGACGAAGCCGATCCCCGGATCACGCCTGAAGATCACGTCATCCAGGGCGCAGTCTCCGATATCTTCGACGCCCTGATTTCCACCATGGCCGATACCAGCCTCGATTTCGACCTCGACGAAATCCTCTGGTCCACCGTCAACATCTTCCACCGCGCTGTAGAGCGGATCGAGACGAAACTCGACGATAACGAGCAGGCACAAAAGCGCCTTCAGCGCGAACAGGATGGCAGCGAGGTCAAATCCGTCCAGCTTGAAACCCTGATCGGCGCGGGCCAAAGCCTGATTGAGCGCCGCGACAGTATGGAAACCTTCCGCGAAGCCGCAGCCGACATCTATCTGCGGACCACCGGAACGCCCTGGTCGCAACGCTCCGGCTCGCGGGTCAACCATCGCCAGATGACTTCTACCAAATCTCGTGAGTTCTGACTCATAGGGGATTCCCAAACGGTCAGGAATTCGATTCAATGATCGCGGACCTGAGGGAGGTTTGCGATGTCAGCAGCAG
>NZ_BMDZ01000084.1 GCF_014636235.1 Tistrella bauzanensis | reverse complement strand
TCATCGCCTCCATCCGACGCACCGCACGGTTCATCGCAAGGGCTTGAAATCAATGGGTATTAGTTTTGAGTCCGACTCTCAGATCATCGACATGGCGGTGGTCTTGCCGGCGCCGTTTCCGCCCAGCAGGGCCACGGTCTCCCCCGCCCGCACGGTGAAATTCAGGTCGCCGACGGCCTCAACAGGGCCATAACTCTTGCGCAGATGCTCGACGGCAAGGACGATCTCGGTCATGGATACCCGGACAGGATGAACGCGCGGCCCTGTCTGGCCGCGCATCGACCTGACCGAAAGTGATCCGGCAGCCACCACCGGTCAAGCCCGGCCGGCGGCCTGCCCTCCGATCGCCCGCCCCCCGATCGCCCGCCCCCGCCCGCCCGCACAAGCCGGAGTTGCCGCCCCGTGAGCCGCCTCGACAGTTTCATCCGCCGCCTCAGCGCTCAGCGCGCCTGCCTCGACCGCGCCGCCGGCCTGATCGGCGACATCGACGGCCCGGTGCTGGAACTGGGCCTGGGCAATGGCCGCACCTACGACCATCTCCGCCATATCCTGCCCGGCCGCGAGATTTTCGTGTTCGAGCGCCAGGTCGCCGCCCATCCCGACTGCATTCCCGACGATGACCATCTGATCCTGGGCGATCTGGCCTGCACCCTGCCTGCCGCCATGGCCCGCATCGGCCGGCCGGCGGCGCTGGCCCATGCCGATATCGGCAGCGGCGACATCGAGGCCACCGCGCGCAACGCGGCACGGGTGGCCGCGGTGCTGCCCGACCTGCTGGCGCCCGGCGCCGTGGTCGCCGCCGACCAGCCATTGAGCGATCCGCGCCTCATCGCTCTGGCCCTGCCCGATGATGTCCAACCCGGCCGCTATCACCTCTACCGGCGCGTGGCCGGAGAGGCGGCATGACCACCCGAGGCACCGGCACCAAATCGCTGGCAGCCAAAGGGCTGACGGGACTGCCGCCCGGCGCCGTGCGACCGCCGCCACCGCCCCCCGCCCCCGATGGCGGCCGGGTGCGCGCGCATACCCTGGTCACCATCCGCTGGCTGGCGATCGCCGGCCAGATGGCGGCGATCCTGCTGGTGTCGCAGGGGCTGAAATTCCCGCTGCCGATGCTGGAATGCCTGTCGGCGGTGGTGGTGTCGGCGCTGCTCAATCTGGCGACCACCCTGGCGCGACCGGCCAATGCCCGGCTGTCCGATGGTCAGGCGGCCCTGTTCCTTGGCTTCGACATCGCCCAGCTCGGCGTGCTGCTGCACCTGACCGGCGGCCTCGTCAACCCCTTCGCGCTGCTGGTGGTGGCGCCGGCCACGATCAGCGCCACCGTGCTGTCGCTGCGCTCAACCGTGGTGCTGGCCGGGCTGTCGCTGGTGGTGGTGACGGTGCTGGCCTTCTGGCATCGGCCGCTGCCCTGGGATGGCGAGGGCGGGCCGCTGGCGCTGCCGCCGCTCTATGTCGCCGGTGTCTGGGCGGCGCTGGTGCTGGGGCTGCTGTTCCTGATCGTCTATGCCTCGCGCGTCGCGGCCGAGGCCCGGCGGATGTCCGATGCCCTGTCGGCCACCCAGATGGCGCTGGCGCGTGAACAGCAATTGTCGGCGGTGGGCGCGCTGGCGGCGGCGGCGGCGCATGAGCTGGGCACGCCCCTTGGCACCATCGCCATCGTCGCGCGTGAGCTTGAGCGCGAGCTTGGCGGCGATGGCCCCCATGCCGAGGATCTGGGCCTGCTGGTCTCGGAAAGTGCCCGTTGCCGCGAGATTCTCGCCCGTCTGGCCCGGGCGCCGGAAGCGGCGAGCCCGGCCTTCAAACGCCTGGGCCTGCCGGAATTGCTGGAAAGCGCCGCGGCCCCCTATCGCCGCGCCGCCGGGCCTGAGATCGTGGTCGAGATCGACCCCGCCGCCGACCGCGCGCAAATGCCCGACACGGCGCCGGTGCCGGAACTGATCCATGGCCTGGGCAATCTGGTCGAGAACGCCTCTCAGTTCGCGCGCGGGCGCGTGACGCTTTGGCTCAGCTTCAATCCGCGCTATATCACGGTCGAGGTACGCGATGACGGGCCGGGCTTCCCGGCCGAATTGCTGCCCTGGCTGGGCGAGCCCTATATGTCGACCCGGCGCGAGGCCGGCCGCATGGGCCTTGGTGTGTTCATCGCCAAAACCCTGTTGGCCCGCACCGGCGCCGATCTGCGCTTCGCCAACCGGCCCGATGGTGGCGCCGTGGTCTCCATGCGCTGGTCGCGCGATGCCCTGGCCGGCCATGGCCAGGGTGCCGCGCGTCCGGTATCGTTCTAAGGCCGCCGGCCGGGCGGTCTTCTGGGTGTTGAGGAAGGAAACCGTGTCGATGTCCACGCCCCCACATGCCGACGCCGAAGACGCCGGCCTGATCGATCTGGCGACCGCCGCCCCCGAGGACCGGGTGCTGCTGATCCTTGACGATGACATGGCCTTCCGGCAGCGTCTGGCGCGGGCGATGGAGCGGCGCGGCTTCGACGTCACCGCCGCCGGCTCTCTGGCCGAGGCGCGCGACTGCCTGCAGACCCTGAAGCCGGCCTTCGCGGTGCTCGACATGCGGCTCGATGACGGCAGCGGCCTCGATCTGGTGCCGCTGATCCGCGAGGCCCGCGCCGATGCCCGGATCGTGATGCTCACCGGCTATGGCAATATCGCCACCGCCGTCGCGGCGGTGAAGGCCGGCGCGCTCGACTATCTGGCCAAGCCCGCCGATCCCGACGATCTGGAACGCGCGCTGCTGTCACGATCCGGCGCCCTGCCGCCGCCGCCCGATCACCCGATGTCGGCCGACCGGGTGCGCTGGGAACACATCCAGCGGGTGTTTGAACAATGCGACCGCAATGTCTCGGAAACCGCCCGCCGGCTGAACATGCACCGCCGTACCCTGCAACGCATCCTGGCCAAGCGCTCGCCGCAATAGCCGCGATACGCCCCACTGTGTAGACTGTGCCGGGGCGCCTAAACCACAAGCTGTGGCGCCCGCCGGTTCAAACACTGCCGAGGCCCCGCGATGACCGTATCCGAAGCCGCGCCCCAGCCCGCCGCGACCACAGCCGACACCGGCACGCCCTATACCGCCGCCGATCTGCTGATCGACACCGTGCCACCGCCAACCGACCCGGCGGACATCGGCCCCGGCGCCGGGCGCTTCCGGCTATGGATCCCCGAACGCATCCGCTTCGGCGAAACCGACATGCTGGGCCATGTGAACAACGCGGTCTATGCGCGCTGGCTGGAACTGGGCCGCACCCGCCTGTTCGACCTGTGCGGCCTCGCCACCCGCTACGACCAGGAAGCCCCGACCGTGATGGTCCAGGCGGAACTGCGCATCGGCTATAAGGCGGAACTGCGCTATCCGGGGCTGGTGATGATCGCGACCGGCGTGCAGCGCATCGGCCGCAGCTCGATCACCATCCCCCAGGCGCTCTACGCCAACGGCGTGCTGATCGCCGACAGCGACAGCGTCTGCGTCGCCATCGACCGCGCCACTCGCCGCCCGGCCCAGGTGCCCGACGACCTCCGCCACGCGCTCAACCGCTTCGCCACCCGCGAACCGGCAGCCTGACCGCGCACCCCGCCCAGGCTTCCGCGAACCCCAAGCACACACAAAAACCCCGGGCGGTTCGCGGAACCAGTTCGCAAGCGATTCCAATGGCTTAATTTTTTGAATGTTTTGTCATGCATACCAGAGAATGAGTCACGAGGGAGGTTCGCGCAAACGCGCTTTTTCAGCCAATGGAATCAGGCTATTAAAGGGGGGTGGGTCGCTCCCCGTGCGGGAGCGTGAATTGAAACTTCGATCCGCCTCGGGTGCCGGTGTCATTGAGCGGTCGCTCCCCGTGCGGGAGCGTGAATTGAAACAGGCCGCCAGCCGGTCCGGCTGGTCGCCGGCCGTCGCTCCCCGTGCGGGAGCGTGAATTGAAACGTTCAGCGCGACGCCACAGGCGCGGAGGTGGCGCGTCGCTCCCCGTGCGGGAGCGTGAATTGAAACACCGGATCGGCCCAGCTCCCGGCGTCGGGCGCCTGTCGCTCCCCGTGCGGGAGCGTGAATTGAAACGGTCACACGCTTGGGTTCGGCGGGGGCGTGTCGGTCGCTCCCCGTGCGGGAGCGTGAATTGAAACGGCCTGGTTTGTCGACCAGGCCGGCTTGCGCCGTCGCTCCCCGTGCGGGAGCGTGAATTGAAACGACGGCGGCAGTCTGACGCTCTATGCCGGCACCCGTCGCTCCCCGTGCGGGAGCGTGAATTGAAACGTGTCCTGATGGGCGTTGGAGAGGGTGTGCGGTCGTCGCTCCCCGTGCGGGAGCGTGAATTGAAACAGGGATGTGGCGTGATGGCTGCCGATATCGTCCTGTCGCTCCCCGTGCGGGAGCGTGAATTGAAACACCGTGCTGTCGAACGCCGTCTTGCGCTGGGTCGGGTCGCTCCCCGTGCGGGAGCGTGAATTGAAACCATCGCCCGTTACCGCCTCCATCGCAACGGCGCGTCGCTCCCCGTGCGGGAGCGTGAATTGAAACCTATGCGGGTGATTGGGGTTCGGCGCGTCTCTAGTCGCTCCCCGTGCGGGAGCGTGAATTGAAACAGCGCCCTCGTTGGCATCCGCGGCTGTCGCCAAGTCGCTCCCCGTGCGGGAGCGTGAATTGAAACCTCCGCCGCCGCCGTCTGGGCGGCGGCGGGCTGTCGCTCCCCGTGCGGGAGCGTGAATTGAAACTGTCATGTCCGGAGCCCGGGTGGCGGGGGCTGGTGGGGTCGCTCCCCGTGCGGGAGCGTGAATTGAAACCATCACGCCCGCCCACGTCCAGGAAGCGCTGCACGCGTCGCTCCCCGTGCGGGAGCGTGAATTGAAACCCCCTGCGCAATCTCGCCCAGGCCCGTAAGCTGTCGCTCCCCGTGCGGGAGCGTGAATTGAAACCGTTACCTCGCCGTCAAAGTTGGTGGTCTTAGTCGTCGCTCCCCGTGCGGGAGCGTGAATTGAAACGGCATCACCGGTGCCGGCATAAAGCCGTGATTGGTCGCTCCCCGTGCGGGAGCGTGAATTGAAACGGCATCACCGGTGCCGGCATAAAGCCGTGATTGGTCGCTCCCCGTGCGGGAGCGTGAATTGAAACATGATCCGGACGATGGCGGCGCCGAAATCGCTGAGTCGCTCCCCGTGCGGGAGCGTGAATTGAAACTTCGTGGCGGCATAGAGTGGGTTCAGGGGCGCCCAGTCGCTCCCCGTGCGGGAGCGTGAATTGAAACGCATCGCGAGCGGCGACACAGACCAGCCGGCCGGTCGCTCCCCGTGCGGGAGCGTGAATTGAAACCGCCGCCATCATTAGTCGCCTCGAAGCGATCGAGTCGCTCCCCGTGCGGGAGCGTGAATTGAAACCGCGACCGCCGGCACGTCCGCCGGGGCGGGCGCGTCGCTCCCCGTGCGGGAGCGTGAATTGAAACATCGATCAGCACCAGCCCCTGCCGGCCGCGCAGGTCGCTCCCCGTGCGGGAGCGTGAATTGAAACGATCCGCCGGCCGCCTTACTGGCCGCCGAGGTGAGTCGCTCCCCGTGCGGGAGCGTGAATTGAAACAGGGTGCTCGGCTGGTTTGCCGGTCGCCGCTGGGGTCGCTCCCCGTGCGGGAGCGTGAATTGAAACGCGGACTGCCGGGGTTACTTCGGCGGGAGCGAGGGTCGCTCCCCGTGCGGGAGCGTGAATTGAAACGCTGCCGGGACCGACCACCCGGTCGCGCGGGTGGTCGCTCCCCGTGCGGGAGCGTGAATTGAAACGGACTTGGTGCGCACATGGGCTGTGGCGATCGCGTCGCTCCCCGTGCGGGAGCGTGAATTGAAACCGGCGGCCGCGACCGAGGTGACGCTGCACGGGGGGTCGCTCCCCGTGCGGGAGCGTGAATTGAAACGAGATGGGTGGGCTGTTGATACGCGCGCTGTCGGGTCGCTCCCCGTGCGGGAGCGTGAATTGAAACTACCCGACCCGGCGCGCCGGCGCCAGGCCGACCGTCGCTCCCCGTGCGGGAGCGTGAATTGAAACTCTGGGGTAGTGCGGCGGGCGTTTGCGGCCCGCGGTCGCTCCCCGTGCGGGAGCGTGAATTGAAACCACTCTCTCCGCCAGGATCGAGGGCGCACTCCAGTCGCTCCCCGTGCGGGAGCGTGAATTGAAACCCTCTATCAGCGGCAGGCGATACCGGCCACCGATGTCGCTCCCCGTGCGGGAGCGTGAATTGAAACACGCTGGCGGGGCAAGGGCTCAACGCCACCAACGTGTCGCTCCCCGTGCGGGAGCGTGAATTGAAACGGTGGCGTCGGCAGCGCGATCGACAGCTTCGGCGTCGCTCCCCGTGCGGGAGCGTGAATTGAAACGGGCGGCTGGGGCGGCGGCGCGCCGCTCGACGGGTCGCTCCCCGTGCGGGAGCGTGAATTGAAACCGGTAATGTCGAATCCTAAAATAAAATTGTGAAGTCGCTCCCCGTGCGGGAGCGTGAATTGAAACGGTAATACACTGGTTTTAGAATGATATCTATAATGTCGCTCCCCGTGCGGGAGCGTGAATTGAAACGGGGGCGGGCGCGGTGGCGGGTGAGCGCGGCGCAGTCGCTCCCCGTGCGGGAGCGTGAATTGAAACGTGCGCTCATCCATGCGACAACTCCCTTGCTGCCTTGTCGCTCCCCGTGCGGGAGCGTGAATTGAAACAGGGGCCATCCGGGCCGCCTGATCCAGGTCATCCGTCGCTCCCCGTGCGGGAGCGTGAATTGAAACGCGATTGAGGCGCTGCCCTCGACCCCGCGGGCCGTCGCTCCCCGTGCGGGAGCGTGAATTGAAACCATCTCGCGATCCAGGCGTGGCGCGCCTGCAAGGTCGCTCCCCGTGCGGGAGCGTGAATTGAAACGCGTCACAGATCCACCTGACCAGCGTGCGATTGGTCGCTCCCCGTGCGGGAGCGTGAATTGAAACAGCACCTCATCCAGGTCATCCTGGAAGGCAGCCTGTCGCTCCCCGTGCGGGAGCGTGAATTGAAACAGGGGCCATCCGGGCCGCCTGATCCAGGTCATCGTCGCTCCCCGTGCGGGAGCGTGAATTGAAACGAGCGGCGCGTCAATGCGGACGGCGCGACCGACCGTCGCTCCCCGTGCGGGAGCGTGAATTGAAACAGGCTCGCCGGCGCGACGACGACAGCGGCACGGGGTCGCTCCCCGTGCGGGAGCGTGAATTGAAACGACCCGGCGCAGCTTGATGCAGTGCGCGCCCAGAGTCGCTCCCCGTGCGGGAGCGTGAATTGAAACGGCACCCGTCCGCGGCCACGCGATGCGGCCGTCGTCGCTCCCCGTGCGGGAGCGTGAATTGAAACAAAGACGCCTTAGCTCAAGGCCTTGATCCCGTGCGTCGCTCCCCGTGCGGGAGCGTGAATTGAAACATCGGCATGGACCGCGAGCGCGCCCGCGATCACGGTCGCTCCCCGTGCGGGAGCGTGAATTGAAACCAGTGCCGCCTTGAGCTTGGGCATAAGGCGTCGAGTCGCTCCCCGTGCGGGAGCGTGAATTGAAACAGACTGCGGCGACGGCGGAGGAACGCCTCCGCGGTCGCTCCCCGTGCGGGAGCGTGAATTGAAACCATCGCCCGTTACCGCCTCCATCGCAACGGCGCGGTCGCTCCCCGTGCGGGAGCGTGAATTGAAACTTCGTCGGTGAGGGCCGCCGCGAGGGCTGCCGAGGTCGCTCCCCGTGCGGGAGCGTGAATTGAAACCAGCGGGATCGCCCAACTGGCGCGGTAGACCTCGGTCGCTCCCCGTGCGGGAGCGTGAATTGAAACGCCCTCGACCGATGGCCGCGGTGGCCAGCATCCAGTCGCTCCCCGTGCGGGAGCGTGAATTGAAACACCACGAATGTGCCGTCTTCAGCGGTCACGATCGTCGCTCCCCGTGCGGGAGCGTGAATTGAAACTGCTCAGTTGGGGTGTCATCAGCCCAAGTGGGCCAGTCGCTCCCCGTGCGGGAGCGTGAATTGAAACGCCGTTGATGATCATCAGAACACCTCAATCCAGAGTCGCTCCCCGTGCGGGAGCGTGAATTGAAACATGAATTGCCGCACGGGCTGTCGCGCCGGGTGGGTCGCTCCCCGTGCGGGAGCGTGAATTGAAACTGCTCACCAACCTCGATAGGGCAGGGGGGTGGGATGTCGCTCCCCGTGCGGGAGCGTGAATTGAAACCCGATCCGTCATCCGCCTGATGGCGCGGCGAATAGTCGCTCCCCGTGCGGGAGCGTGAATTGAAACAATGATCCGACACTATGGTCCGCCCTGACCACGCAGTCGCTCCCCGTGCGGGAGCGTGAATTGAAACCGGTTGCCGATCGGGACATTCGGGAGGCCCTTGTCGCTCCCCGTGCGGGAGCGTGAATTGAAACCGGGATCACCGGCCGCGGCGCCCACGGCCCCGGACGTCGCTCCCCGTGCGGGAGCGTGAATTGAAACCGGGATCACCGGCCGCGGCGCCCACGGCCCCGGACGTCGCTCCCCGTGCGGGAGCGTGAATTGAAACCGTGGCCCTGATCCTCAATGCAATCAGGGCCAGCGTCGCTCCCCGTGCGGGAGCGTGAATTGAAACCGACGCATCTTGGCGCACCTGTCGGGGCGCCCAGTCGCTCCCCGTGCGGGAGCGTGAATTGAAACATTTATAACCTTGGAACTTGAGGAGTTGGCGGGCGTCGCTCCCCGTGCGGGAGCGTGAATTGAAACCGGTGATGCTCCTGCTCGACCACGATGAAGCGCGTCGCTCCCCGTGCGGGAGCGTGAATTGAAACGCACTCTTCGCAGTTGGCGGGAGTATGGTGACGGTCGCTCCCCGTGCGGGAGCGTGAATTGAAACCAGTTGGCGGGAGTATGGTGACGCTTGATCGCGTCGCTCCCCGTGCGGGAGCGTGAATTGAAACTGGCCTATGGGCTGCCAGTGATTGTATGGAAGTCGTCGCTCCCCGTGCGGGAGCGTGAATTGAAACCTCGGATGGCCCTGGATTTGACCGATGCGCAGCCAGTCGCTCCCCGTGCGGGAGCGTGAATTGAAACCGCGCCCAGAAGCGCTTGAGCTTAACCGCTACGGTCGCTCCCCGTGCGGGAGCGTGAATTGAAACTGCCCACGGGTGCGGCCTTGTTGCAGGCGAGTGGTCGCTCCCCGTGCGGGAGCGTGAATTGAAACGCTGATCCTCTGGCCGGTGCGATCGCAATTGTCGTCGCTCCCCGTGCGGGAGCGTGAATTGAAACGTGGTCTCAATGTGGGAGCCGGCACGCATCATTGTCGCTCCCCGTGCGGGAGCGTGAATTGAAACTCGACCTGCGGCACCGGTCGCGGATCGACCAGCGTCGCTCCCCGTGCGGGAGCGTGAATTGAAACCGCCGCCATCAGCATGTCATTGAAATCCGTGCCCGTCGCTCCCCGTGCGGGAGCGTGAATTGAAACGCCGAGGGCATCGACGTACCAGCCCTGGACGCCGGTCGCTCCCCGTGCGGGAGCGTGAATTGAAACTCCAGGTCGGCGACGACCTGGTCGAGATCGTCGGTCGCTCCCCGTGCGGGAGCGTGAATTGAAACCAGCCATAAGTGAAGGCACCCGAATTCGGATCGTCGAGTCGCTCCCCGTGCGGGAGCGTGAATTGAAACATAAGCGGCGGCCGCCTGCGCGGCCGCTGCCTGGTCGCTCCCCGTGCGGGAGCGTGAATTGAAACCTTTTGATTTGTGTGATCCTATCGAATGACACCAGTCGCTCCCCGTGCGGGAGCGTGAATTGAAACTGGGAGCGGGTCGACGCCAGCACCGCCTGCCATGTCGCTCCCCGTGCGGGAGCGTGAATTGAAACCCGACTTGGCGCGAAGAACAGCGCGCCGGTATCGTCGCTCCCCGTGCGGGAGCGTGAATTGAAACACAGGGCCGTCATCAGGAATACCGTTCGGGTATCGTCGCTCCCCGTGCGGGAGCGTGAATTGAAACCCGATGCCGAGCACGTTGCCGTGCTCGCGGGCAGTCGCTCCCCGTGCGGGAGCGTGAATTGAAACCCGATGCCGAGCACGTTGCCGTGCTCGCGGGCAGTCGCTCCCCGTGCGGGAGCGTGAATTGAAACTGGACTCGGGGGGCTGGGCGCCGGGGTGGCGCGTCGCTCCCCGTGCGGGAGCGTGAATTGAAACGCGCCAAATCCGCCCCTGCCCACATGCGTCGGGGGTCGCTCCCCGTGCGGGAGCGTGAATTGAAACACACCGGTCCCCGTGCCCGATGGCCGGGTGATTGTCGCTCCCCGTGCGGGAGCGTGAATTGAAACAGGGTGCGCGTCGGGAAGAAGAAGCTGCCGAAGTCGCTCCCCGTGCGGGAGCGTGAATTGAAACGTATGCCCTGAAAGAGACCCCGCTGTCCCGCTCGTCGCTCCCCGTGCGGGAGCGTGAATTGAAACCAGGACGCTCCTGCCCAAGATCGGCATCGATCGTGTCGCTCCCCGTGCGGGAGCGTGAATTGAAACCCGGGGCTGCCGTCTGCGCGGTCCAGCCCCAGGTGTCGCTCCCCGTGCGGGAGCGTGAATTGAAACCTGGAGCACTTGGCGCGCGCCGTCGGGGCCCCCGGTCGCTCCCCGTGCGGGAGCGTGAATTGAAACAGGGCGCGCTGGCCGGTTGGACGCCCGACCCCACGTCGCTCCCCGTGCGGGAGCGTGAATTGAAACCGTCTTCGAAATCGAACAATTGAGATTCGGTCATGTCGCTCCCCGTGCGGGAGCGTGAATTGAAACCACGACCGGCCGGTCACCTGCCAAACGCCATCTGGTCGCTCCCCGTGCGGGAGCGTGAATTGAAACACGGCAGCGGATCTGGCAGAGATCGCGCGCCAATGTCGCTCCCCGTGCGGGAGCGTGAATTGAAACCCGGACTTGGCTACCTTGATCCGCCAGACGGCGGCGTCGCTCCCCGTGCGGGAGCGTGAATTGAAACCGGCGCCACCCGGGCCGTCGCCGATCACCATGTCGTCGCTCCCCGTGCGGGAGCGTGAATTGAAACGAAATAGGCCCGCGTGACCGCCGCCCGGATCGGGTCGCTCCCCGTGCGGGAGCGTGAATTGAAACGAAATAGGCCCGCGTGACCGCCGCCCGGATCGGGTCGCTCCCCGTGCGGGAGCGTGAATTGAAACTATGTGGGTCAGATCGACCAAGCTCAGGCTGGCGGTCGCTCCCCGTGCGGGAGCGTGAATTGAAACGGGCCTGATGGGCCGTCTCGGCATCACCAAGATGGTCGCTCCCCGTGCGGGAGCGTGAATTGAAACTCGCTGACCGTCTGCGTGCGATCGACGCCGCCGGTCGCTCCCCGTGCGGGAGCGTGAATTGAAACAGGGATGTGGCGTGATGGAGGCTATCCTGGGCGGTCGCTCCCCGTGCGGGAGCGTGAATTGAAACTGGCGCTTCTCATCATACTGGCCGGCATACTGTGGTCGCTCCCCGTGCGGGAGCGTGAATTGAAACTGGTCGTGATCAAGCGTCAGAATTGGTCCGGAGTCGCTCCCCGTGCGGGAGCGTGAATTGAAACCGCGCCGTCACGGGTGGCCATCGGCTATGTCGAGTCGCTCCCCGTGCGGGAGCGTGAATTGAAACAGCAGGGCCGCGGCAGCATGGCGAATGCGCGCGCGTCGCTCCCCGTGCGGGAGCGTGAATTGAAACGGCGCAACCCGGGGCAAACCACACGGCCGTCACGTCGCTCCCCGTGCGGGAGCGTGAATTGAAACGCCGACAACTTCGAACAGGCCTTCGCGGCCGCCCGTCGCTCCCCGTGCGGGAGCGTGAATTGAAACTCCCGCCCGTGATCGAGCAATGCCACATGGCGGTCGCTCCCCGTGCGGGAGCGTGAATTGAAACACGCGACGACATCGCACCGGTCCTTGCCGCAGGGTCGCTCCCCGTGCGGGAGCGTGAATTGAAACTATTGATGCCTGTGTCTCGCGCGAAAGCGTCGCGTCGCTCCCCGTGCGGGAGCGTGAATTGAAACCGCGAGGGCCGCGCCGTTACCGGTAGCATCGATGTCGCTCCCCGTGCGGGAGCGTGAATTGAAACCGCCCCTGCAGGCGACCGACTGGCTGCCGCCGCCGGTCGCTCCCCGTGCGGGAGCGTGAATTGAAACCGCTGGTGAGGTTCTGATGCGGTCGCTGCGCGGTCGCTCCCCGTGCGGGAGCGTGAATTGAAACCGCGGTACTGGTTGTCGTTGGCGAGGCTTAGTTGTCGCTCCCCGTGCGGGAGCGTGAATTGAAACATTCTTGTGCGCAAGATGTAGCGCACCTGATCGATGGTCGCTCCCCGTGCGGGAGCGTGAATTGAAACCTGAGCATCTGCGATGCCTGGATCGAGCGCTACGGTCGCTCCCCGTGCGGGAGCGTGAATTGAAACACCGTCGCCCGTCACGGTCGAGCGGCGCGCCGCCGGTCGCTCCCCGTGCGGGAGCGTGAATTGAAACGATCACGCGTTGGCGCCGCTGCACGGCACGCGGGGTCGCTCCCCGTGCGGGAGCGTGAATTGAAACGACTCGATCACGACAGCGATGCTCGCTGCCTAGTCGCTCCCCGTGCGGGAGCGTGAATTGAAACGAAAGAGGTCAGGCCGATGGCGACCCCGTGCAGCGGTCGCTCCCCGTGCGGGAGCGTGAATTGAAACTTGGGCGCGCAGCCGCCGTCGATTAAGGGGTTGGTCGCTCCCCGTGCGGGAGCGTGAATTGAAACAGCGCGGGTGACGGCGTGGCCGGTGCGGCTGGCTGTCGCTCCCCGTGCGGGAGCGTGAATTGAAACAGTGGATCATCGACTACAACCTGCCTGGGGCGTGTCGCTCCCCGTGCGGGAGCGTGAATTGAAACCTGCCGCCGATCGACGACGGCGCCGGCGGCACCCTGGTCGCTCCCCGTGCGGGAGCGTGAATTGAAACCGGATGCCTTGCACACGAGTTAGCCGCTCGTCGGTCGCTCCCCGTGCGGGAGCGTGAATTGAAACACAATTTTCTTGCCTCTCATCCAATGTGGAGCTAGTCGCTCCCCGTGCGGGAGCGTGAATTGAAACGTTGAAAACACAGGCATTGCCTAAAACATAGCCATGTCGCTCCCCGTGCGGGAGCGTGAATTGAAACGCCGTTGATGATCATCAGAACACCTCAATCCAGAGTCGCTCCCCGTGCGGGAGCGTGAATTGAAACACGCTGCCCTCAATATCCGCGAAGAGCTGGCGCGGTCGCTCCCCGTGCGGGAGCGTGAATTGAAACTTCGGTCTTGATGGTCAATTTCGGGAGCGTGAGGTCGCTCCCCGTGCGGGAGCGTGAATTGAAACCTATGCGGGTGATTGGGGTTCGGCGCGTCTCTAGTCGCTCCCCGTGCGGGAGCGTGAATTGAAACTTTCCAGCGTCCGCGCATCTCGGCGACGATGGTAGTCGCTCCCCGTGCGGGAGCGTGAATTGAAACAGTCCAACCGAACAAGGAGACGATAAATGAAAGTCGCTCCCCGTGCGGGAGCGTGAATTGAAACCGGCCGTACGAAGTCAAGACCGCAACGCGCGGCGTCGCTCCCCGTGCGGGAGCGTGAATTGAAACACGGGAGATCCTCGACGCGATCAGGTCGATTGAGTCGCTCCCCGTGCGGGAGCGTGAATTGAAACCTCGCGGAGTTCGGGGCGGCACCGGGGCAACCTGTCGCTCCCCGTGCGGGAGCGTGAATTGAAACAGGGAACTCGCCGGCCGCCTCTGCGGCCGCCGCGGTCGCTCCCCGTGCGGGAGCGTGAATTGAAACAGTGCCGCCTTGAGCTTGGGCATAAGGCGTCGGTCGCTCCCCGTGCGGGAGCGTGAATTGAAACTTGGAGGTGTCGCGCATGGACAGCGACTGGCGGGTCGCTCCCCGTGCGGGAGCGTGAATTGAAACATCGCCGCGTGCTCAGACTGGGCTGCGGCGGTGGTCGCTCCCCGTGCGGGAGCGTGAATTGAAACCGGCTATCAGGCGCTGCTGGAATACCTTGACGAGAGTCGCTCCCCGTGCGGGAGCGTGAATTGAAACTCGGCCAGCAGGGCGTCAAATGCGCCCAGCTGCGTCGCTCCCCGTGCGGGAGCGTGAATTGAAACTCGACCGCGATCCTGAGATCACCCAGCAATGCATGTCGCTCCCCGTGCGGGAGCGTGAATTGAAACAGGGCGCGCTGGCCGGTTGGACGCCCGACCCCAGTCGCTCCCCGTGCGGGAGCGTGAATTGAAACGCATTGGAAAGCGCGAAGTCGACCGGCCGGGCAAGTCGCTCCCCGTGCGGGAGCGTGAATTGAAACGCCTGCTCGAAGCCCTGCCGGGTCTCGACGTGTGGTCGCTCCCCGTGCGGGAGCGTGAATTGAAACTGGACGGGCATCACAGCCATGCAGCGGCGATCCTGTCGCTCCCCGTGCGGGAGCGTGAATTGAAACGCAGACCAACCAGACAGGGAGGGCGAGATGCCCGGTCGCTCCCCGTGCGGGAGCGTGAATTGAAACGGCGACCTCCCGGGGGTCAGCCGCCTCGGCAAAGTCGCTCCCCGTGCGGGAGCGTGAATTGAAACTAATTTTCTTGCCTCTCATCCAATGTGGAGCTAGTCGCTCCCCGTGCGGGAGCGTGAATTGAAACGATTGAAAATGTCCAATTTGGCGCTGTTCATTTTGTCGCTCCCCGTGCGGGAGCGTGAATTGAAACGATGGAATCACACGAAACAGAAGGAAACACGGAAAGTCGCTCCCCGTGCGGGAGCGTGAATTGAAACCACACGAAACAAAAGGAAACGTGGAAATGACTCGTCGCTCCCCGTGCGGGAGCGTGAATTGAAACATCGGCATGGACCGCGAGCGCGCCCGCGATCACGTCGCTCCCCGTGCGGGAGCGTGAATTGAAACAGTCCGTGCGCCGGTGAGCAGCCAGTGAACGTCGGTCGCTCCCCGTGCGGGAGCGTGAATTGAAACGAAAGAGGTCAGGCCGATGGCGACCCCGTGCAGGTCGCTCCCCGTGCGGGAGCGTGAATTGAAACCTCATCGACATTGTCGGCATATATGCCCTGGATGTCGCTCCCCGTGCGGGAGCGTGAATTGAAACGTCGAGCACGACCAGCCCCTGTCGGCCGCGCAGGTCGCTCCCCGTGCGGGAGCGTGAATTGAAACGAAATAGGCCCGCGTGACCGCCGCCCGGATCGGGGTCGCTCCCCGTGCGGGAGCGTGAATTGAAACGGTCGGTGCTGCATCCAATGCTCGCCACCGGCTGTCGCTCCCCGTGCGGGAGCGTGAATTGAAACTTCGGATAGCGTGCCGTATGGCACGCCCGCGACGTCGCTCCCCGTGCGGGAGCGTGAATTGAAACATCTCGATCTGGTCGAGCCAGCGGATTTCGCTGGTCGCTCCCCGTGCGGGAGCGTGAATTGAAACATCTCGATCTGGTCGAGCCAGCGGATTTCGCTGGTCGCTCCCCGTGCGGGAGCGTGAATTGAAACAGCACCATAGGCCGGCCGGCTGCCGGCGCCGATGTCGCTCCCCGTGCGGGAGCGTGAATTGAAACGGATACCATACCCCCGGCGCCGGGTTGGCGGGGGTCGCTCCCCGTGCGGGAGCGTGAATTGAAACTTGATCGGCTGTCGGCGGATCAGCCGCCTGCGGGTCGCTCCCCGTGCGGGAGCGTGAATTGAAACAATCAGGGCCCAGTCGGCCCAAATCTCGTCGGGATGTCGCTCCCCGTGCGGGAGCGTGAATTGAAACATCCCAATCCACCATGCCGGCCGGGGCTGTGTAGTCGCTCCCCGTGCGGGAGCGTGAATTGAAACCGGGCGACCCATCCCCGGACCCGGCTGGTGTTGGTCGCTCCCCGTGCGGGAGCGTGAATTGAAACCGGCATAAAGCCGTGATTGCAGGGGCTTGTCCGGTCGCTCCCCGTGCGGGAGCGTGAATTGAAACCGCCACATCGATCCGCCCGCCGGCGGCATCAAGGTCGCTCCCCGTGCGGGAGCGTGAATTGAAACGGGTAGTGGGTGGCCGTCCAGGGATCATCCCTGGGTCGCTCCCCGTGCGGGAGCGTGAATTGAAACATTGACGCATGCGGCGACTGGGCCGCAGCCGTCAGTCGCTCCCCGTGCGGGAGCGTGAATTGAAACCGCCGAGGTGATGGCGGCTTCGGCCGCGCCGATCGTCGCTCCCCGTGCGGGAGCGTAAATTGAAACAAGGGCCTCGCGCATGTCCCGATCGGCAGCCGCCGGTCGCTCCCCGTGCGGGAGCGTGAATTGAAACGGCCCTCTCGGGGTTGGCAGCGGCCGAGAGTGCGTCGCTCCCCGTGCGGGAGCGTGAATTGAAACCAGCGGCCTCCGATGGCGGCGATGGCGCGGCCGCGGGTCGCTCCCCGTGCGGGAGCGTGAATTGAAACTGTTTCACGTGGAACCTTACGAACGACGCGACTGTCGCTCCCCGTGCGGGAGCGTGAATTGAAACTGCCGTGCCAATCGCGTCATCGCGATCTGACGTGGTCGCTCCCCGTGCGGGAGCGTGAATTGAAACGGCAACAACGAGCCGAGCAATTACGCCGCGTGGGTCGCTCCCCGTGCGGGAGCGTGAATTGAAACGGCGCCACGTGGCCAGCTCTCCACCCGCTCTACGCGGTCGCTCCCCGTGCGGGAGCGTGAATTGAAACTGATCACGGCGGCCGAGGTCTATTACGCCGGTCAGGTCGCTCCCCGTGCGGGAGCGTGAATTGAAACCATCGCCCGTTACCGCCTCCATCGCAACGGCGCGTCGCTCCCCGTGCGGGAGCGTGAATTGAAACGCGGGGGCGATCGGTAAGGCCGGCGAGGAGATTCGTCGCTCCCCGTGCGGGAGCGTGAATTGAAACCGCTCTGATCCCTGACGATGCGGCGGCGCGCGCGTCGCTCCCCGTGCGGGAGCGTGAATTGAAACAAGCCCTCCACGGCCGCGCCCGCTCCACGCACGGTCGCTCCCCGTGCGGGAGCGTGAATTGAAACTATGCGCTGCCGTCGAAGCCGACGGCAACGGAGTCGCTCCCCGTGCGGGAGCGTGAATTGAAACCGCGGTACTGGTTGTCGTTGGCGAGGCTCAGTTGTCGCTCCCCGTGCGGGAGCGTGAATTGAAACGAAATAGGCCCGCGTGACCGCCGCCCGGATCGGGTCGCTCCCCGTGCGGGAGCGTGAATTGAAACGGCATCACCGGTGCCGGCATAAAGCCGTGATTGGTCGCTCCCCGTGCGGGAGCGTGAATTGAAACCAGCCGTAGACGAATGCACCGCTGTTGTCGTCCCCGTCGCTCCCCGTGCGGGAGCGTGAATTGAAACAGCGCGGAGGTGATCGGCCCGAAGCGCCGGCAGGTCGCTCCCCGTGCGGGAGCGTGAATTGAAACCCTGAAGAGGCTGTTGCCGAATGCCCGCTACCCATGGTTTGACGCCGTCTGCTGACGGCTTGGGAGCTTGGCGGGGGTCTCGCGCG
>NZ_BMDZ01000083.1 GCF_014636235.1 Tistrella bauzanensis | reverse complement strand
TCGAAGTCCAGCGACACCCCGTCGCGCAGCTTCAGAACACCGTCCACGATCTCGAACCGCGCGTCATCGACCGTGAAGCTCACCGCGTCGCCGGCATCCGGATCATCCACCGTCACCAGACCGACCACCGCACCGGCAACGCCTTCGGCGACACTGGTGCCATCCAGCACCGGCACCGCCGGCGCTTCGTTCACATTGGTGACGCTGATCGTCACCAGCGTCGACGCCGTCAGACCACCGGCATCCGCAGCCGTCACAACCACCGTCACCGACGGCTCAGCCTCATGATCCAGGCTGATCCCGTCACGCAGCTTCAACTGGCCGCCGACCACCTCGAAGCGGGCGTCATCGACCGTGAAGCTCAACGCATCGCCATCCGGATCGCTCGCCGTCACCGGGCCGACAACAGCGCCCGCCGCGTTCTCCGCAACCGTGCTGCCGCCGATCACTGGCGCCGTCGGCGCTTCATTCGCGTCGCCAACCGTGATCGTCACGCTCCGCTGCGCGCTCAACCCGCCGCCATCGGTCACCGTGATCACCAGATCGACGCTCGACGCCGCCTCGCGATCCAGGCTGATCCCATCACGCAGCTTCAGCACGCCCGACACGATCTCGAACCGCGCATCATCGACCGTGAAGCTCAGCCGGCCATTGCTGCTGCCCGCCGCATCCGGATCGCTCGCCGTCACCCGGCCGACGATCGCGCCCGCCGCGTTCTCGGCCACAGTGTTGCCGGCCAAAACCGGCGCCGACGGCGCCTCGTTCACGTCCAGAACCCGGATCAGCACATCCGCCGATGCGGTATCGCCTTCCGTCACCGACGCCGTGATCCGGATTGTGATTTCCGAGGCCGCCTCGCGATCAAGGCTCACACCGTCCACCAGCTTCAGCGTCGGCGTGCCCGCGACATCGATCACCTCGAAACGCGCATCATCGACCGTGTACACTGCACCATTGCCCGAGGGCAGCGTTCCGATCACCGCGCCAGCCGCATTCTCAAGCACCTGCCCGCCGCTCAGAACCGGCAGCGGCGCCGTCACCCCGTCATCCACAACCGTGATCGTCACCGACCGCGTCGCAGACAACCCGTCCGCATCCGTGGCCGTGATCACCAGATCAACCGTCGCCTCAGTCTCGAAGTCCAGCGACACACCGTCGCGCAGCTTCAGAACACCGTCCACGATCTCGAACCGCGCGTCATCGACCGTCAGCTCGACCGTGTCGCCGGCATCGACATCGCCGCTCGTCACCGTCCCGATCACCGCGCCGGGGCTGTTCTCGTCAACCGCATTGCCGCTGAGTACCGGCGCCGTCGGGGCCTCGTTCTCGTCGGTCACAGTGATGGTCAGACCAGTGCTGGCGGTCAGGCCGCCGGCGTCCGTCGCCGTCACCACCAAGTCGATGGTCGCCGCCGCCTCATGGTCCAGCGACACGCCGTCCTTCAGCTTCAACTGGCCGTCGACCACCTCGAAGCGGTCATCATCCACCGTGAAGCTCAGCGTGTCGCCGGCATCTGGATCGGTTGCCGTCACCGTGCCGATCACGGCACCGGCCGCGTTCTCGGCAACCGTATCGCCGATGATCGCCGGTGCGGCCGGCGCTTCGTTGGCATTGGTCACGGCAATGGTTACCGCGCGGCTGGCCGTGAGCCCGCCACCATCGGTGGCGGTGATCACCAGACCGATCGTGCCGGCCGCCTCATGATCGAGCGCGACGCCATCCTTCAGCTTAAGCACTCCGCCGACGATCTCGAACCGGGCATCGTCGACCGTGAAGGTCAGCTGACCATTGCTGCTGGCAGGCGCGTCCGGATCCGTGCCGGTCACGCGGCCGATCGTGGCACCAGGGCGGTTCTCGGCCACCGTGGTCGCATCCAGAACCGGTGCCGCCGGTGCCTCGTTGACATCCGTGACCGTGATCGTCAGCGCCGCGTCGAGCGTCCCGCCATCGGCGCCCGTCGCCGTGATGATCAAGGGAATGGAGGATGCAGCCTCGCGGTCGAGCGACACGCCATCCTTCAGCTTCAGCGTCTGGACGCCACCGTCTCCGACGATTTCAAAGCGCGCATCATTGACCGTATAGCTGCCACCGGCGGGGTCCGGAAGCGTGCCGACCACCGCCCCGGCCGCATTCTCGGCAACCGTGCTGCTGCTCAACACCGGCACCACCGGGGTCACGCCATCATCGACGACCGTGATGGTATAGGCCGCTGTGTTGCTCAGCCCGCCCACATCCGTGGCCGTGATCACCAGATCAACCGACGCCTCGGTCTCGAAGTCCAGCGACACGCCGTCGCGCAGCTTCAGAACGCCGTCCACGATCTCGAAACGGGCATCATCCACGGTCAGTGTGACGGTATCGCCGGCATCCGGATCGGTAATGTCGACGCTGCCGATGCTGGCGCCGGGCAGATTCTCGGCCACCGTCTGGGCCGACAGCACCGGGGCCGCCGGTGCCTCGTTCACGTCACCGACCGCAATCGTCACCAGGCTGGTGGTCGCGAGGCCGGCGAGGTCCGTCGCGGTCAGCACCAGCGTGATGTCAGACGCCGCCTCGTGATCAAGGGCAATGCCGGCGCGCAGTTTCAGCACGCCGCTCACGATCTCGAACCGGGCATCGTCGACCGTCAGGGTCACGCTGTCGGCGGCATCGGGATCGCTGGTCGTGACCGTGCCGACGGTGGCGCCTGGAGCATTCTCGGCCACAGTATTCCCGGTCAGCACCGGCGCCGTCGGCGCTTCATTCACATCGCCAACCGTGATGGTCACCGCATCGCTGGCGGTGAGCCCGCCCGCATCCGTAACGGTGATCACCAGATCGACGGTGGCCGCCGCCTCATGATCGAGCGCCACGCCATCCTTCAGCTTCAGAACCCCGCCTGCGACCTCGAAGCGGTCATCATCGACCGTGATCGTCAGGCTGTCGCCAACATCCGGGTCGCTGGTCGCGATCGTGCCGATGACGGCGCCGGCCGCGTTCTCGGTAACCGTCGTGCCGGTGAGCACCGGCGCCGACGGCGCTTCATTGACATTGGTGACACGGACCAGCACATCGGCCGCCGCCGTGCCGCCATCGGCACCGGTCGCGGTCAGGCGCAAGGTGATCTCAGCCGCCACTTCGCGGTCGAGGGACACGCCATCCTTCAGCTTCAGCGTGGAAACACCCGCCACGTCGATGATCTCGAACCGATCATCATCAATGGCATAGCTGCCGCCGTCATTGTCCGGCAGCGTGCCGATAACCGCCCCGGCCGCATTTTCTGCCACGATGCCGCCACTCAGCACCGGCGTCGGTGCCACGATGCCGTCATCAACGACAGTGACCGTGATATTGGCACTATTGGTCAGGCCATCGCTGTCGGTGGCGGTGATCACCAGAGCGACACTCGGCTCGGTCTCATAGTCGAGCGCCACGCCATCCTTCAGCTTCAACGAGCCATCGACGACCTCGAACCGGTCATCATCGACCGTGAAGGTCAGCGTATCGCCGGCATCCGGATCGGTGCCGGTCACCGTGCCCAGCACGGCACCGGCGTCGTTCTCGGCAACCGTCGAACCCGACCATACCGGCGTGGCCGGGGCCTCGTTCACGTTGTTGACGATAATCGTTTCAACCCGCCTTGAGGCCATACCGCCGCGATCGGTCGCCGTGATCTCAAGGTCGATGCTCGGCTCGGTCTCATAGTCGAGCGCCACGCCGTCCTTCAGCTTCAATGTGCCGTCGACGATCTCGAACCGGGTGTCGTCGACCGTGAAAGTCAGCGTGTCGCCGGCATCCGGGTCGGTGCCGGTCACCGTGCCAATCACGGCACCGGCGTCGTTTTCGGCAACCGGCACACCGGACCAGGTCGGCGTGGCCGGGGCCTCGTTCACATCAGTCACAGTGATCGTCACTGCACGGGTATTGGTCAGGCCACCACCATCTGTGGCCGTGATCACAAGATCGACGCTCGGCTCGCTCTCATAATCGAGCGCCACGCCGTCCTTCAACTTGAGAGAACCACCGACGATCTCGAACCGGTCGTCATCGACTGTGAAGGTCAGCGTGTCACCGACATCCGGATCGGTGCCGGTCACCGTGCCAATGACGGCACCCGCCGCGTTCTCTGCCACCACATTGCCTGCCAGCGAGGGCTGACCGGGCGCATCATTCACCGCCGTGATGTCGAGCGTGACCGTGGCGCTGTCGGTCAGCGCACCACCGGTGCCGCTGTTGCCGCCGTCATTCACCGTCACGGTCAGCGTCACATCGGCCGTGGCATTCGCCGCCGGCGTGAAGCTCACGCCATTGGCGGCGATGAAGGCGTTGATATCGGTCACCGTGCCGCTCAGCGTCCGGCTGGTCGCCGTGCCGCCGACGGTCACGCCGCTGCCGCTGGTCGCGGACAGGCTGCCGCTGCCGACCGCGAAGGTCACGGTGACGATGCCAGAGCCGGCATCGACATCGCTGATCGAGATGCCGGTCAACGACGTCGCCGTATCTTCGGTCACCGCGATGCTGGCCGGTGCCGTCAGGTCGGGCGCATCATTCACCGCCGTGATGTCGAGCGTGATGGTGGCACTGTCGGTCAGCGCACCGCCGGTGCCGCTGTTGCCGCCGTCATTCACCGTCACGGTCAGCGTCACATCGGCAGTCGCGTTCGCGGCCGGCGTGAAGCTCACGCCATTGGCGGCGATGAAGGCGTTGATATCGGTCACCGTGCCGCTCAGCGTCCGGCTGGTCGCCGTGCCGCCGACGGTCACGCCGCTGCCGCTGGTCGCGGACAGGCTGCCGCTGCCGACCGCGAAGGTCACGGTCACGATGCCCGAGCCGGCATCGATATCGCTGATCGAGATGCCGGTCAGCGACGTGGCCGTGTCTTCGGTCACCGCGATGCTCACCGGTGCCGTCAGGTCGGGCGCATCATTCACCGCCGTGATGTCGAGCGTGACCGTGGCGCTGTCGGTCAGCGCACCGCCGGTGCCGGTGTTGCCGCCATCATTCACCGTCACGGTCAGGGTGACATCGGCCGTGGCGTTCGTGGCCGGCGTGAAGCTCACGCCATTGGCGGCGATGAAGGCGTTGATCGCGGTCACCGTGCCGCTCAGCGTCCGGCTGGTCGCCGTGCCGCCGACGGTCACGCCGCTGCCGCTGGTCGCAGAGACGGTGCCGCTGCCAACCGCGAAGGTGACGGTGACGACGCCCGAGCCGGCATCGATATCGCTGATCGAGATGCCGGTCAGCGACGTGGCCGTGTCTTCGGTCACCGCGATGCTCGCCGGCGCCGTCAGGTCGGGCGCGTCGTTCACCGCCGTGATGTCCAACGTGACGGTGGCACTGTCGGTCAGGGCACCACCGGTGCCGCTGTTGCCGCCGTCATTCACTGTCACGGTCAGCGTCACATCGGCGGTGGCGTTCGTGGCCGGCGTGAAGCTCACGCCATTGGCGGCGATGAAGGCGTTGATCGCCGTCACCGTGCCGCTCAGCGTCCGGCTGGTCGCCGTGCCGCCAACCGTCACGCCGCTGCCGCTGGTCGCCGACAGGCTGCCGCTGCCGACCGCGAAGGTGACCGTGACGATGCCCGAGCCGGCATCGATATCGCTGATCGAGATGCCGGTCAGCGACGTGGCCGTGTCCTCGGTCACAGCGATGCTGGCCGGCGCCGTCAGATCGGGGGCGTCGTTCACCGCCGTGATGTCCAGCGTGACGGTCGCGCTGTCGGTCAGGGCGCCGCCGGTGCCGGCGTTGCCGCCGTCATTCACCGTCACCGTCAGCGTCACATCGGCCGTGGCGTTCGCCGCCGGCGTGAAGCTCACACCATTGGCGGCGATGAAGGCGTTGATCGCGGTCACCGTGCCGCTCAGCGTCCGGCTGGTCGCCGTGCCGCCAACCGTCACGCCGCTGCCGCTGGTCGCGGACAAGCTGCCGCTGCCAACCGCGAAGGTGACGGTGACGACGCCCGAGCCGGCATCGATATCGCTGATCGAGATGCCGGTCAGCGAGGTGGCCGTGTCTTCGGTCACCGCGATGCTGGCCGGTGCGGTCAGGTCGGGCGCGTCGTTCACTGCCGTGACCGCGAGCGTCACCGTGGCGGTGTCGGTCTTGGCACCACCCGAGCCGCTGTTGCCGCTGTCGTCGACATCAATCGAGAGTGTGACATCACCATTGGCATTGGCATCCGGCGTGAAGGTCAGCGCCCCGCCTGAGATGAAGGCGTTGATGTCGCTGACCGTGCCGGTCAGTGTCAGCGCGCTCGCCGTGCCGCCGACGGTGATGTCGGCCGTCCCGGTCGCGGCAAGCGCACCCTCGCCCACCGTGAAGGTCATGGTCACCGTGCCGCTGGCGGCATCCGCGTCCGTGATCGAAATGCCGGTGAGCGGGGTTTCCGTATCTTCGGTCACATCGATGGAGGCCGGCGCCGTCAGCTCCGGCGCGTCATTCACCGCGGTCACCGTCAAGGCGAAGCTCTGGCCGCTGACGGTGAGACCGTTCGTGTCCTTCACCGAGAAGCCGAAACTGTCCGACGCGCCTTCCGAGCCGCCATGCTCGTAGGTCACCAACCCGTCATCGATATCCTGCTGGGTGAAGGTGTCGCCGGTATCGAGCGCCACGCCATCGAGCTTCAGCGTGCCGGCAGGCGGCGGCGCGGTCAGGGTGTAGGTGATGTCGGCGGCATCGGGATCTTCCACATCGGAAGACGACAGCATCGCCGCGGTGATGGTGGTGGAGCCGCCTTCGTCCACCGTCGTGCCGGTGTTGGTGTCCACCGTCGGCGCGGAGTCGACTTCGATGGTGCGCTCGAACACGGTGCTGGTCTGGGTTGGCGTATCGCCGCTGTCGTCGGTGACGGTGATCGTCACCACCCGGTCGCCGGCGGGCATCGTCGCCGACGCGCCGGTATAGAGATAGGCCGCCCCCTGAAGCACCGTCTGGTAATCGGCCAGCGACGCCGTGCCCGACAGCGTCAGCGTGCCGGTGCTGGCATTGAAGTTGCAGCTGATGCCATGGTCGTTGGCGTAATTCGCCGCCGGCACGAACAGACCCATATAGTCCGATGTCCCGCCCGGACGGGTGGTGAGCGTCAGCACCACGCTGGTCAGCATGGTCGAGTCGACATCGCTCAGCGCTGCCGATCCGACCACCGCCACGGCGGCACCACCCGCCTGGTAGACCGGCGAGGCCGACAGGTCGGTGATAACCGGGGCGTCGTTCACCGGGGTGACGTCGAGCGTGATCGTGGCACTGTCGGTCTGGGCACCGCCCGAGCCGCTGAAGCCGCCATCGTCGATGGCCACCGTCAGGACGACATCGGTCGTATCGTTCGCCGCCGTGGTGAAGCCGACATTGCTCGCCGCGATGAAGGCATTGATATCGGTGATGCTGCCGGTCAGGGTCAGCGCCGAGGCGGTGCCGCCGACGGTGACGCCGCTGCCTGACGTCGCGGCAAGCGTGCCGGACGCGACCGACAGGGTCACGGTGACCACCGACGAGCCGGCATCGACATCCGCGAACGAGATGCCGGTGAGCGCGCTTACGACATCCTCGGTGACTGCGATCGTCGCACCGTCGGGCACGTCGATCACGGGTGCGTCGTTTACCGCGGTAACCGTGAGGGTGATGGTGTCGCTGTCGGTCAGCGCGCCGCCGGTGCCGCTATTGCCGCCGTCATTCACCGAGACCGTGAGGGTCACATCGGCGGTCGCATCGGTGGCCGTGGTAAACGTGACATTCTCGGCCGAGATGAAGGCGTTGATGTCGGTGATGGTGCCGGTCAGCGTGCAGGTATTGGCGGTGCCACCGACCGTGACGCCGGCATCCGATGTGGCGGAAATGGTGCCGGACCCGCTGGGAACGTGGAACGTGACCGTCACGACGCCCGTGCCGGCATCGATATCCGACACCGAAACGCCGGTGATCGCCGTCGCGACGTCTTCGGTCACGTTGATCGAGAGCGGTACGGTCACCTCCGGGGCATCATTGGTGGCAATGATGCCGACTGTGGTCACGACGGTGCCGATGAGCGCACCACCCGTGCCCTGATCACCGCTGTTACCGTCGTTCAACGACCAGAGGATGTCGACGCTCTCAGGCGGCATATCGCTGCCATTAGCATAGGCGATCTGCTGGGCGACCTGATTGACCAGCGCCGCCGTCGCATCGGCGTTGAAGGTCAGGACGAGTTGGCCGCCGGAATTGGTCGTCACCGTGCCGACGATGACGCCACCAACCGTTATGTCATCCCCTTCGACCAGCGCCGACAGCGTGCCGCCGGAGACCGCCGAGAACGCGTCATCGGTCGACGTGCCGCCATCCCGGGTGAGGGTGAGAGTGGCCCCCGCATAGCTGTCGGCCGCATCCAGTTCAACGTCGGCGATGCGGATATCCGCACCGATGGCCGTGGCGTCACCACCCTCGATATGATCGTCGATACCGACGCCACCAACGAAATTGCCGTCCGCATCGAGCCTGGCGGTGAAGACCTCGCCCGTCGCGATATCGACCGGGCCGGCCAGGACCATGCCGCCATCGGCGCGCAGGCCGATGTTCCAGGCCCGGATATCGCGATCGGCCAGTTCGGTGAGCTGCAATTCGCCACCGGTCCCGAAGCCGGTGTCGAGCGCGCCATCGTCACCGACCCGGATCAGGGTCGACACCGACTCGCCGCCGACAGTGCGGGTGGTGAGGATCACCACCTCGTCGGCCGCGGTCAGGAACGCATCACCCTTGGTCGTGGCTGGCAGATCGAACTGACCCGCCGTCCCATAGCCGGTGTCCGTCGATCCGTCGGTATTCAGGCGCCAGATCGTCGTGGCAAACGGCACGGTCGCGACAAAGCCGACCGCGACCACCTTGCCGTCGGACTGGACGAAGACGTCTTCGATCGTGGTCAGCGATCCGCTGGTCCCCAGTTGGACCACACCGCCAGTGCCGAAACCGGTATCGAGGCTGCCGTCAGCGTTCAGGCGGGCCAGGGCCCCGCCCAGATCGCTGTTGCCGCCGACGATCAGCTTGCCATCCGCATGGGGCGTGATGACGAAGCCCCAGTCGAGCCCGCCCAGATCGATATCGACGACGCCGTCGCCACCGCCGAAGCCGGTATCGAGTGTGCCATCCGCGTCGAAACGCATCAGGAGGAAATTGTTGTTGGTATTGCCGGTGACGAGAATGTCGCCTGATTCATCGATGGTGATCGCGCGCGCCTGACCGTTGCTGCCCGGGATGGCGGTCGTGGCGATCCCATCGGTGCCAAAGCTGGTATCGAGCGATCCGTCGGTGTTGTAGCGGACCAGCGTCACCGGGCCACTACCCGCCTCCGGACGGCCCATCACCACCAGCTTGCCATCGGCCTGAATTGCGGCATCGACCGGGATGATCGAACTGCCGAGGTCGGTGGTCACGCCGCCATCGCCGTCGAAGCTGGTGTCGAGCGTGCCATCGGCGTTGTAGCGCGCGACCATGAAGCCATAGGGGCTGCCGTCATAGCCGATCACGTACCAGCCGCCATCCGGCAGGGTGATCACCTCAATCGGCTGAACCGGCCCGTCGCCGGCATCACCGGTGCTGATCGCATCGGGAAGATCGACGATCTCCGGCGCGTCGTTCACCGGCTGGATATCGAGCGTGACGGTGCCGCTGTCGCCCAGAGCCCCACCCGTGCCCGTGTTGCCGCCATCGTCGACCGTGACCGTCAGGGTCACGTCGCCGACCGCGTTCCCGGCTGTGGTGTACGACACACCTTCGGCCGCGATGAAGGCATTGATATCGGTGATCGCCCCGGTGAGGGTCAGGGCGGTGTCGGTGCCGCCGACCGTGACGCCCGAACCGCTGCTGGCGGTGAGCGTGCCAGCGCCGATGGCGAAGGTGACCGTCACGATACCGCCGGCGGCATCGACATCGGCGATGGTGATGCCGGTGACGGCCGAGGCCACATCCTCGGTCACGGCAATCGTGCCGCTGCCCGGAAGGGTCAGCACCGGCGCATCATTGGTGGCCTCGATGAAGACCGTGGTGGTCAGGCTGCCCGAGAGCGCGCCGCCGGAGCCCTGCGCGCCGGTGTTGCCGTCGTCAACCGTCCAGGTGAGTCGCACCGATGCCGGCGGCGTATCGCTGCCATTGGCGTAGCCGATCTGCTGCGCCATGCTGTTGACACGCTCACTGGTTGCATCGGCGTTCAGCGTGATGACCAGTTGTCCACCGGAATTGGTGGTGACCGAGCCGATCACCACGCCATCGACAGTGACGTCGCCGCCCTCGACCAGCGCCGCGAGCGTGCCACCCGCGACGGCATCGAAGCTGTCTTCGGCATCAGAGCCGCCCAACCGCGCGAGAGTGACCGTGGCGCCCTCATAGCTGTCGGCCGCAGCCAGTTCGGTATCGATGATTAGGGCCGATGGCGTGATAGCGGTGTGACCACCATCCTCGACATGCACGACGCCGCTTGCGGGGTTGCCATCCGCATCGAGGCGCATGGTGAAACTCATGGAGCCGCCGACCACCCCGGCCAGCACCAGACGCCCCTGAGCGTCGATGTCGAAGGTTCCGGCGGTGCCGGTGATCTGCCCCTCGGTAATCCCGGGGACGTCCCGTTCGCCACCGGTTCCGAAAGCGCCGTCGATCATGCCGTCACTGTCGATCCGGATCAGGACCGAGACCGGATCGCCGCTGTCATCGCGCTCGGACAGGATGTAGATCTGGCCGGCATCATTCATCCGGAAGCCGCCCAGCGCCCGGTCGGCCAGCGTCACCACGCCGCCGCTGCCAAAGCCGGCGTCGAGGCTGCCATCACTGTTCAACCGCCAGACGCTGGTCTCAGGCGTCGCGCCGGCATCCAGGCCGACGACCACGATCTTGCCATCGGGCTGTACCACGATGTGTTCGATGGCCGTCGTGTCGGTCACCGCGAGCAGCACGGTGCCATTGGTGCCGAAACTGGTATCCAGGCTGCCATCGGCATTGAACAGGCTGACCGAGGCCGACGTGTCGGACGAACCGCCGATCAGGATCTTGCCATCGCCACGAACCGCGATCGAGAAGCCCCAGTCGCTGCCGCCGACATCCTGCACGATGATGCCGTCGCCGCCGCCGAAGCTGGTATCGAGCGCGCCATCCGCGGTGACCTTGATCAATTGCACGTCGCTGCCCGAGGTGCCGCTCAACAGGATGTCGCCGTCGCCGTCGAGTGCCATCGAGCGTGTGAACAGCCCCGCCACCCCCAGGGCGAAGGAGGCGGTACCGCCGGTGCCGAAGCTGGTATCCAGGCTGCCATCGGTGGTGTAGCGCGTCATGACCACCGGGTCCGACCCCGATTGCGGCCGGCCGAGCAGCAGAAGCTTGCCATCGGGCTGGATCAAGGCATCTGTGAGCAGTTCGGAGACGCCGAACGTCGTCTCGACCACGCCGTCTCCGCCGCCATAGCTCAGATCCAGCTTGCCATCGACAGTAAACCTGGCGACCTGGAAGGTGTAGGGAGCTGCCGAGCCATAGCCGACCACATAATAGCTGCCGTCGTCGAGGGTGAGCACCTCGATCGCCTGCTCAGGGCTGCTGCCGGAGAAGTCGATATCGATGCCAACGACGTCGGGGGCATCATTGACCGCCGCGACGGTCATGCTGACCGTGGCTTGAGCGGTCTTGGCGCCATCCTCGCCGCTATTGCCACCATCGTCGATGTCGATGGTCAGGGTCTGGGCGCTGGTGCCGTTCAGATAGGTCGTGTAGGTCACCGCGCTGTCGGCGATGAAGGCGTTGATATCGGCGATGCTGCCGGTCAGGGTCATCGCGAATTCGGTGCCACCGACGGTGACGCCTGCGCCGCTCGTTGCTGCCAGGCGGCCACCGGCCGCAGTCAGCGTGACCGTCACGAGACCACCGGCGGCATCGACATCGGCGAAGCTGATGCCGGTGACGGGCGAGGCCACGTCCTCGACCACCTCGATCTCGCCGCTGCCCGGCGTGGTGATGGTGGGCGCGTCGTTAGCGGCTGCGATCCGGATCGTCGAGATCACCGAGCCCGACAAGGCCGGGCCGGCCCCCTGCGCGCCGGTGTTGCCATCGTTCAGCGTCCAGGCCAGATCGACCGAAGCCGGCGGCGTGTCATTGGTGGTGGCATAGCCGATCTGTTGCGCGGCCTCGTTCACCAGATTGTAGGTGGCGTTGGCATTGAACACCAGCACCAGCGTGCCGCCGGCATTGGTCACGACCGTACCGATGGTGACGCCGTCCACGACCAGGGCGTCGCCTTCGACCAGCGCGCCCAGCGTGCCGCCCGACACGGCGCCGAAGGTGTCGTCGCCATTCGCGCCGCCATCGCGGGTGACGGTCAGCGTGGCGCCGTCATAATTGTCGCCAGCGGCCAGTTCGGCATCATACAGGTCGATATAAGGGTCGATGGCCGTGAAGCCGCCATCCTCGACATGGCGAGGATCGCCGAAGCCGTCGATCGCGACACCGTTGGCATCGAAATGCCCGGCGAAGATCTCGGCATCACCGCAGCCGCAACCGATATAAAGTCCGCCGATCAGCAGGTTGCCGTCGGCATCCGTGCTGATGGCGGTACTCAGGAAGCTGCGCGTCGCAGTGCCCAGGACCAGGCGGCCATCCGTGCCGAAGGTCATGTCCTGCTGGCCATCGGTGCCGATGCGGAAGATGATGGCCTGCGGCTCAACGGCGTCGAGATCATAGGCGACCGCAACGATGCTGCCATCATCGAGCATGGTGAAGGACGTCGACACCACCCCTGGGAATGCAGCCCAACCGCCGGAGCCGAAGGTGCTATCCACCGTACCGGTGGAGTCGAGCCGATACAGGAATACAGCATATCCGCCGGGGCCGGTAATCGTGCCGGCCACGATGATGCCACCATCCGCCTGGATCATCACCGACCGGGTGGTCTCGATCGCTTCGCTGAAGCCGAACGTAGCCGTGCCGCCCGTGCCGAAGCCGGTGTCGAGGGTGCCGTCAGCGGCATAGCGCTGCACGATCACATCGTCATCGACCATCCCGACCACGACGATGCTGCCATCCCCCTGAACGGTCACGCCGGTAAAGACTTCGTCTCCCCCCGCATCATACTGAACAAGGGTGAATGTCGGGTCGATCTCGCCTGCGCTCGTCAGGCGGGCGATGATGCCATCCGTCTCGCCGGTGCCGCTGTCGACCTGGCTGCCGGTGAGCAGAATCCGCCCACTGTCGTCAAGCGTGACGTCGGTGACGATGAGGCCTGGCCCGCCCTGGGCGAAGGACGGGTCGCTCGTCCCATTGGCGTCGAACCGCCGGACGATCGATCCGCTGGTCGTGCCGTCATCAGAGGTCGACGCAATCACCAGGCTGCCATCCGCCTGAACAACCGCATCGATGGGCATGACATCCGTCGCGTCTTCGCTCAGTGTGGCGATGCCATTGGTGCCGTAGCTGGTATCGAGTTCACCTGCAGCGGTATAGCGTGCGATGATCACCACAGTTGAGGCGCCATCCTGGTCCGCGCCGATCTGGTAGTACCCGCCGGTCGGGATCGGAACGATGATCGGGTTGCTGTCGATGCCACCCGGATTGTCGTCGACGACGACGCCGTCCGGCAGCGTGTCGATATCCGGGGCGTCATTGACCGGATCGACGGTGATGGTGATCACCTCGGACGCGCTTTCCGGGGCTGGACCGCTGTTACCGAGATCGTTGATCGTCACCGTCAGGCTCACGTCGAGCGTGTCATCGGGATCCGTCTGATAGGTCACCTCGCCATTGGCGATGAAGGTATTGATATCGGCGATCGACCCGCTCAGCACGATGGTCTGCTGGTCCGTGGCCGTGACCGTGACCCCAGCGCCGGATGTCGCCGACAGGACACCATAGTCGACCACGAATTCGACCTCGACCATGGCGCTGCCCGCATCGGCATCCGAGAACGTGATGCCGGTGATCGGGGTTTCGGTGTCTTCGACCACCGAGATCGTACCGCCACCCGGCACCGTGATGACCGGCGTGTCATTGACGGCCACGATGGCCACGGTGCTGGTGAGCGTGCCCACGGCAGCACCACCCGAGCCCTGGGTGCCGTCGTTGTTGTCGTTCACCGTCCAGACCAGATCGACCGACGCCGGCGGCGTATCGCTGCTGTTGGCATAGCTGATCTGGCGCAGTGCCTCGTTCACCAGCGCGCGGGTCGCGTTGGCGTTCAGCGTCAGCAGCAGCGTGCCGCCGGCATTGACCACCACCGAGCCGATCGTGGTGCCGGAGACGGCGAGAGCCTGACCCGTGATCAGCGCGTCCAGGGTGCCGCCATCGGCGGCGCTGAACTGATCCTGGCTGTCGGGCCCGGTGTCGCGCATCAGCGCCACCATATAGCCGTCAAGCGTGTCGGCATCGCCAAGATCGATGTCGTCGACCGCGATGGTCGGGGCAATGACCACCGGGGCGCCGCCCTCGGTAAACTCGGCAGGTGCCGCCGCCTCAAGGGCCTGGCCGGCCGCATCGAAGCGGGCGAAGAACAGGGCGCTGTCAGCCCCCAGCGTCTCACCGAGATAGGCGCCACCCAGCAGGATATCGCCGGTCGCGGCATCCACCTGAAGTGACGTTCCTGTCACGTTATAGCCGATGCCGCCGATGCGGATTTCGCCGCCGCGTCCGAACGTGCCATCGGGCAGCCCGTCGGCGGTATAGCGCAACAGCGCCGCCGACAGCACACCATCGTCATTGATCGTGCCGGTCACCAGGATGCCGCCATCCGGGGCGAAGGCGAAGGACAGAGTGTCCATCGCCGGGCCGGTGATCGACCCGGCGGTGCCGAAGCTGGTGTCGAGTTCGCCGTCGCCGGTGAAGCGCCAGATCATCGGTGTCGGTGACAGCGGATCGCCGCCCTGGGTCGGCACAGCGAGCAGAATGCTGCCATCGGCCTGAAGGCCGAGCAGCGCGTCATAGCCGACCTCGACCGTGCTGTCGATCACCGTATAGCCAACGGTGGCGAAGGTGGTATCGAGCGTGCCATCAGCATTCTGGCGGAACACGATCAGATCGTCGCCCCTGCGCGCGACGGTGACGATTTTGCCGTCGGACTGGATGACCGAGTCGAGGCCCACCTCGTTGCCGGCAATATCGGCGCTGACGTCCAGCTTGGCTTCAAAGACGCCATCGGCGGAAAAACGGTAGATGAAGGTCTCGCGAAGGCCGGCGGTGGGCGTGGCCTGGGCGGTGACGAAGATCTTGCCGGCGCTGTCGATCTCGATATCGGCGCCGGTCAGGTCGTAGCTGGCCTCGGTCATGACGGCCGGTCCGAAGCTGGTATCGACCGTGCCATCGGTGGCCACGCGGAACAGCCCCAGATCGCCATCGGTGGAATGGGCGGCAACCAGAAGCTGGCCATCGGCCTGAACCGTCACCGCATCCAGAACAATGCCGGCGAAATAGGCGACACCGCCGGTGCCATAGCTCTCATCGAGCGCACCATCGGCATCATAGCGATAGATCAATACATTATTGTCGGCATCCGGGCCGGTGGTGCGGATGCTGACGACATAATAGCCGCCTCCCGGCGCATCGAGCACCAGCAGCGGGTTGAACAGCGCTTCCTGGGCCGGTGCCAGCGTCACGCCGTCATCGACCGTATAAACATCGGGCGCATCGTTCACCGGGGTGACCGTGACGGCGACGCTGGCGGTGTCGGTCTCTGGTATGGCCGCATCCTGATCGCTGACCGACACGTCCAGGGTCACGGCCTGAGTGGCGTTCGGAGCGGTGCGATAGGTGACATTGCCTGCGGCAATGAAGTCGTTGAGATCGGCCATGCTGCCGGTCAGCCGGATCGTATGGCCCTCGGCGACCACGTCGACATCGGCCGTCCCTGTGGCCGAGAACGAGCCACTATCGGCCGTGATGATCAGCAGATAATCCTGCCCGGCATCATCGGCATCCGCGATCGAGATGTCGGTGAGCGGGGTATCGGTGTCCTCGGCCACGGTCAGCGTGGCAGGCGCCGTCAGCACCGGCGCCTCGTTATTGGCCACGACCGCCAGTTCCGCGGTGGCCGCATTGCTGGAGAATGCCGTGGTGCCGCCATCGGTCGACGTATCGGCGGTGGACCGGCTGACGCCGCTGGTCGCGGTGCCGGATGTCTGATCCCAGGCCTTGAAGCCGATCGTGGCGGTTTCCGGGTTCACGCCATCGGGCGTATAGCGGAGTTGGGCGGCGGCACTGAGCAGCAGTGCCGCGCCATCCGACACTGCCCCGACCGAGAACCAGTTGGTGCCGTCGGTGGTGTATTCCCAGGTGCCGTTACCGGTCAGGGCGGTGATCGCAATCCCCGACAGCGCGCCGGTATCGACATCGCCATAACCGGCATCCGTCAGCAGATCGGAGATCGTCACCGGATCCGACGTCGTCTCGCGATCGGTGCCGGTCAGGGTCACATCATCGGGTGCGATGGTCGGCGCGTCGTTAACCGAGGTCACCGTGATCGTCGCGTCGGCTTCCTGGAACGAGAACGCGGTCATGCCGCCGGCGGTGGTGATGTTGTAGGTCGAGCGGGTGGCACCGTCGGCGGCCGTGCCGTCGGTCTGGTCCCAGCCCTTGAAGGTCAGGCTGGCCGTCTCGCCATTGTCGCCATCCGGGATGTAGCGCAGTTGCGCGTCCGGCTTGAGCAGCAGGGCCGCGCCCCACGACACGGCACCGACGTCGAACCAGTTGGTGCCACTGTCGGTCGAATACTGCCAGGTGCCGTTGCCGGCCGAGCCGGTCAGCGCGATGCCGCCCGCCGACGCCCCGATGTCGGGATCGTCGTAGCCGGCATCGGTGAGCAGGTCGGACACGGTGACCGCGCCGGAGGTGGTGTCCTCATCCGTACCGGTCAATGGCACGTCATCGGGCGAGATCGAGGGCGAGTCGTTGAGATCGGTGAGGACGATGGTCGTGGTCGCGGCATTGGTCGAAAACGCACTGCTGCCACCGCTTGTGGTAATATTCGCACGGAACTGAGAGGCACCATTAGTGGCTGTGCCGGTGGTCTGATCCCAGGCGCGGAACGTGATGCTCGCCGTCTCGCCATTTTCGAAATCGGGGACATAACGCAGGGACGCCGAGGCGTCGAGCAGGATCGCCGAACTATCCGACACGGATGTGATCTCGAACCAGTCGGTGCCGTTGGTCGTGTACTGCCAGACGCTGTCGCCGGTGACACCGGTGATCGCGATGCCGGACAGAGCGCCACTGTCGGCGTCGCTATAGCCGGCATCGGCCAGCAGATCGGCAATCGCGATCGTGCCGGTCCCGGAGTGCTCGGTTCCATCCGGCAGGTCGATGTCGTCGCCCGAAATCACCGGCGCGTCGTTCACCGCCGTCACCGACAATGTCACCGTGTCGCTGTCGGTCTGCGCGCCGCCGGAACCGGTGTTGCCGCCATCACCGATCGCGACGGTCAGCGTGACATCGGCTGTGGCATCCGCGGCGGTGGTGAAGCTCACCCCGCTTGCGGCGATAAAGGCATTGATGTTGGCGACGGTGCCGGTCAGCGTCAGCGCCGAGGCCGTGCCACCCACCGTGACGCCGCTACCCGTGGTCGCCGCCAGCGCACCCGATGCCACCGACAGGGTGACGACGACCGTGCCGGAGCCGGCATCCACATCGGCGAAGGAGATGCCGGC
>NZ_BMDZ01000082.1 GCF_014636235.1 Tistrella bauzanensis | reverse complement strand
CACCTCACCCGAGGGAATCAGCCCCGCAGCGCGGGGGCAAGCGGACATCGACAGGGTTGGAGCCCATTCTGCAACAGGCTCTTTATCGACGGCCATTTCGCCGAATCGATCGATCTGGACCAGATCGCGGCGGTTGCCGGGGTCTCGCGGTTTCATCTCTGCCGGTGTTTCGCCGCGGCCACCGGTGTGACGGTTATGCGCCGGCTGCGACATGTCCGGCTCTATGCCGCGGCCCGGATGCTGGCCGGCGGCGCGCACGATATCCTCACCGTCGCCATCGATTGCGGCTATGGCTCACATGCCGCCTTCACCCACGCCTTCCGCGACCGTTTCGGCATCCCGCCCGAACGGTTCCGCGCCGATGCCCGTCTCCGACCCTCGGCCATCTCGCTTCAGGAGCCCTATCCGATGCAGCCCGTCATCCTTGAAGACCTCACTGCCCCGCGGATCGAAACCGCCGGTCTGCTGGTCATCGCCGGTCTGTCCGACAGTTACGACGCCGGCAATGTCGCCACGATTCCGGCGCTCTGGCAACGCCTCATGCAGGACTATGGCCACTTGCCCGGCCAGATCGGCGGGGTCAGCTACGGCGTCTGCTACAATGGCGACGGCCAGGGCCGGTTCGACTATCTGGCCGGGATGGCGGTCGAGAGCGCCCGCGACCTGCCGGCCGGTCTTCAAACCATCTGCCTGCCCGCGCGCCGCTATCTGGTGTTCGCCTGGCCCGGCCACATCTCGCAGATCCGCGACGTCGTGCACACCATCTGGAACAAGGCCCTGCCCGAGCGCGGCATCACCCCTGCCGCCGCCCCGGATTTCGAGCGCTATCCCGAAAGCTTCGACGGCCGCACCGGTGATGGCGGCTTCGAGATCTGGATTCCCCTGGCTGACTGATCCGGAAGGGCCGGCTCGGGGGCGAGGCCCGGCCCGGCCCGCACCTCTACCGCGCGCGCGTCCAGCGCCTCGCCGCAGGCCTTGCAGGCGAGCACCGGTTCCACGTCATGGCCGCATGTCCGGTGGCGGTGGAGCATCGGCGGGCCGGCCTCGCCCGCGTAATGCATATTGCCCCAGTGCACGATGCCCATGATCACCGGATACAGATCCAGGCCCTTCTGTGTCAGCCGGTATTCGTGGCGCGGCGGCCGGTCCTGATAGGCCACGCGCCGCAGAACCCCTTCATCGACCAGCGTCTTCAGCCGGTCGGTGATGATGGTACGCGATATGCCCAGCCGCTCCTGGAACGCCTCGAACCGGCGCACGCCAAGAAAGCAGTCTCTGAGCAGCATCAATGTCCAGCGGTCGCCGATCACCGCCACGGTGCGCGCCACGGAACAGGGCTGGTCCTTGAGGTCATCCCATTTCATGACCGGCAGTCTTTCATTGACGGCGCCCGGATTCAAGGCGAAGTTCGTACAGAAACTGGACGAACACAAGAAGGCCCTATCCGGCCCCGCACAGGAGGATGCGCCCCATGACCACACCAGCCACCACACCATCCGATACCGCACCGCCGACAACGAAGGGCGCCTGCCTGGTGATCGGCGCCGGCGTCGGCGTCGGCAGTGCCATCGCCCGCGCTTTCGCCGATGATGGTTATGACGTCTGCGTCACGCGGCGGGCACGCAATCTGGATCAGGTGGAAACGCTGGCCGCCGAAATCCGCGCCGCCGGCGGCCGCGCCCATGCCTTCGGTGTCGACGCCCGTTCCGAAGACGAGATGGTGGCGCTGGTCGACCGGATCGAGGCCGAGGTCGGACCGCTGGAGGTGGTGGTGTTCAACATCGGCGCCAATGTGCGGTTCGGCATCCGCGAGACCACGGCCCGCGTGTTCACCAAAGTGTGGGAGATGGCTTGTTTTGCCGGCTTCCTGGCCGGGCGGGAAGCGGCACGGGTGATGGTGCCGCGCGGCCGTGGCACCATCCTGTTCACCGGCGCCACCGCCAGTGTCCGCGGCCGCGACGGCTTCGCCGCCTTCGCCGCCGCCAAGCACGGCCTGCGCGCGGTGGCGCAGAGCATGGCCCGCGAGCTGGGGCCGCTGGGGGTTCATGTCGGCCATGTGGTGGTCGACGGCGCGATCGATGGCGCCTTCACGCGTGAGACGCGGCCCGATGTCGAGGATCTTCTGGCCAGCGACCAGATCCTGAAGCCCGAGGACATCGCCCGCAACTATGTCTGGCTGCATCATCAGCCGCGATCCGCCTGGACCCACGAGTTGGACCTGCGCCCCTGGTCGGAAACCTGGTGAGGAGACATCGATCATGACCCGGACCATTGATTTCATCTTCGATTTCGGCAGCCCCAACGCCTATCTGGCCTGGAAAGTCCTGCCTGGTATCGCCGAACGCACCGGCGCGACCATCAACCTGATCCCCTGCCTGCTGGGCGGCATCTTCAAGGCCACCGGCAATCAGGCGCCGATGGCCAGCTTCGCCGGCGTGAAAGGCAAGCTGGAATACGAAGCGCTTGAAACCGACCGCTTCGTTCAGAAGCACGGCCTGCATGCCTATCGCTTCAACCCGCATTTCCCGGTCATTACCCTGATCGCCATGCGCGGCATGATCGCGGCGCAACATGCCGGCGTCGGCGATGCCTATCTGGAGGCGGTGCTGAAGGCGATGTGGGAAGACGGGCTGAAGATGGACGATCCGGCCGTGTTCGTGGCGGCCCTCGATGCCGCCGGCCTCGACGGTGACGCCCTGCTCGCCGCCACTCAGACCCCGGCCGTGAAGGCGGAACTGGCCGCCAACACCGAGGCCGCGGTCGCCCGCTGCGTCTTCGGCATCCCCACCTTCTTTGTCGGTGACGAGATGTTCTTCGGCAAGGAACGGCTGGGGCAGATCGAAGACCTGCTGGCGGCCGGCTGACGCAGCGTACCGGTTGACCGGCATCAATCGACCGGGTGACCGGCCAGAATCTCCGGCACCCGGGTGATGATCATGTCCAGAAAATGCGATGCCGCCGTGCTCAACGACCGTCGGTCGGGAAAGATCGCATAAATCGATGCCGAGGGCGGTTGCCAGTCCGGCAGCAGCCTGACCAGCCGGCCGCTGCGGAAATCCTCGACGCAGGGGCCGGTCGGCACCGGGGCGACACCGATACCCTGACGCATCGCCTCGATCAGCGCCGAGAGATGGGTTGTGCTGAATCGGGGTTTAAAGTCGACGACCCGCGTTTCCGCGCCACGCTGAAGGGTCCAGCGCCATTTGCGCGACACGGGCCCGAAGCCCAGGCAGTCGAGCCGGGCCAGATCGCCAGGATCGGCGATCGGCCCCGCAGCCGCCATCACCTGGGGATGTGCCGCCAGCGTATACGGGCTGACCAGTATCCGCCGCGCCACCACATCCAGATCCGGCAACCGCCCGAAAGCGCCATAGATCACCAGATCGGCCGACACCTGACGCGGATCGGCGATCGCGGCGGTTTCCTCCAGATGCAGGCGGACGCGCGGCGCCTTGACGGCAAATTCCGCGACCAGACGCTCGATCATCAGCGTGCCCAGAAGCGGCGGGCAGATCACGTGCAGCGTGCCTGTGGGCGCCGCCCCCGCGCGCTCCGCCATCTCGAACAGCTTGTTCGTTTCATGCACCGCCCGCGCGCATTGGGCATAGCAGTCCCGACCGAAGCTGGTCAGCACGAAGCGCCGCGCATCGCGATGAAACAATGGCACGCCGAGGCGCTGTTCCAGATCGTTGACCCGCCGGGCAAGCGTCGATTTGGGCAGGCCGAGTTCGCGGGCCGCCGCCGAGATTCCGCGATGATCGACGATCGCCTTGAACACCTGAAGCTCGTCATAGGAGCGCATATCGTTCCATATCCTGGCCGTATTCGTTCCGAATATAGGACAAAAACCCTTCGAAATGAATGCTACCGTTCACGAAACAGAAGAACGGGGGCCGATGAATGCCGAAAACAGGCGATCCACGAAACCATGTTGTCGACACGCCGCTGGGGCCGATATCCGGCCGCGAAGTTGATGGTGTGCGCATCTTCCGACGGCTGCGCTATGCCATGGCACCGACCGGGAGCCGCCGCTTCGCGGTGCCCGAACCGGTCGCACCCTGGGACGAGCCGGTCGATTGCACCGAAGACGCTGTCATTCCGCCGCAGCATCCGTCGCGGCTGGAAAATGTGATGGGCGCCTATCCGGCCCCGCAGGATGAAGACTGCCTGCATCTGGACATCTGGTCGCCCATCACTGCGGATGGCAGCACCCCGGTTCTGGTGTTCCTGCATGGCGGCGCCTTCATGACCGGGGGCGGGTCGATGACCTGCTATGACGGCGCGATCCTGGCCCGCGAGACCGGGCTCATCGTCATCACCGTCAGCTATCGGCTGGGGGCACTGGGCTTTCTGCCTGTCGACGGCATCGCCCCCGCCAATCTGGCTCTGCGCGACCAGATCGCGGCCATCGGCTTCATCCGCCGCATCGCGCCGGGCATGGGCGGCGACGGCGATGCCATCACCCTGATCGGCCAGTCGGCCGGGGCCTACACCATCGCGCTGATGCTGACCATGCCGGATGTCCGGCCGCTGTTCGCGCGCGCCGTGATGATGAGCGCGCCGCTGGGGCTGACCCTGCCCAGAATGGCCGACATGGCCCCCATGGCCGGCTGCTTCCTGTCCGCTCTGGGCGTGGCGCCGGGTGATCGCGCGGCGGTTTGCGCTCTGCCGGTCGCGCGTATTCTTGCCGCACAGCTCGATCTGGTGCGTGCAGCCGCCATGACCCCGGGCAATATCGCGCCGCCCTTCGGACCGGTGATCGACGACGACCTTGTCATCGGTGATCCGGTTGCGATCATGCGGGCGGGTGGCGCCGGCGCGCAGGATCTGATGCTCGGCACCACCCGCGAGGAAATGGCCGCGTTCTATGTCGATAACCCCGCCCTGAGCGGCGCCGCACCGCAGGTGGTCGAGGCTGCTTTCGCCCGCCGCTTCGGTGCCGGTGCCGCAGACGCCCTGACCGCCGCCGCCGCGCATCGGGCGCCGGCCTGCCCGCTCGCCCTGCTCGGCGATCTGGAAGGCGATCTCCTGTTCACCGCGCCCACCCGCGATGCCGCCCGCGCCCATACCGATCATGGCGGACGCGCCTATCTCTACAGCTTCGACTGGCAATCCCCCCGGCCCGATATCGGCGCCTGCCATTGCCTGGATCTGCCGTTCCTGTTCGGCACCTGGGACGTGATGTCCGGGGCACCGATGCTGGCCGGTGCCGCGGCCGACGAGATCGCGCATCTCGGCCACATCTTCCGCATGACGATTGGCGCCTTCGCCCGGAACGGCACCCCCGACCGTCCCGGTCTGCCGCACTGGCCCGCCTTCGGGCCGGCGGCGACGACCCTGCATGTCGACCGGAAGATCACGGTCACCTGCGACGTCCCGATGACGACACCAGCCTGACCAGCCGTCGGCATCTGCGGATGCCGGCTTGCAGCCAGTCCGCGCGTCAAGCTCCAGGGGAGGGGCATAAAATGACCACACTGAATGATGTGGCACCGGTCAGCACCGGTCCGAAGCGTTTACGAGTTCTCGGTCTGTGTTTTCTGGTCGTGCTCCTCGACGGGCTCGACACCACGTCGATCGCTTTCGTCGCACCGGTGCTCGCGCATGACTGGGGCCTGCCCCATGCGGGCTTCACCCCGGCATTCGTGGCAACCAGCCTTGGCGCTGCGCTGGGCTACATGCTCAGCGGCAAACTGAGTGCCCGCCTCGGCATCCGCGGGGCGAGCAGCCTGACCATCCTGCTCTTCGGAGCAGGCACGCTCGCGACTGCCGCCGCCTGGGACATCGCATCGTTGAGCGTGCTGCGGCTCGTGTCGGCAATCGGGCTGGGCGGGGTATTGCCGATCGCCATTGCCGCCGCCGCCGCGGCCTTCCCGGCCCGTCACAAGGAAACCGTCACCATGATCGTTGCCAGCGGCCTGTCGGCTGGCGGTGTCGCCGGCGGCCTGATCGGCGGGCCGCTGATGCGGGATTTCGGCTGGGAATCGGTCTTCGTGGTCGGCGGCGTCGCGCCGCTTCTGGTTCTGCCGTTGTTTCTGAACATCCTGCCACGTGCGGTGCCGGAGCCGGCCCAGCGCCGGGCCGGGTCGGTCGGCGCGCTGTTTCACGGCCCGCTCGCCATGCGCACCAGCCTGCTCTGGAGCTTTGCGTTCCTCATCTTCCTGGTCGCCTATACCCTGGTCTTCTGGATCCCGACCCTGCTTGTCGATCTGGGCTTCGCGCCGCAGATGGCAGCCCTTGGTGGTGCCGCCTTCGGGATGGGCGGATTGATCGGCAATGTCGTGATCATGACCCTTGTCGGCCGGGTCGGAATCAACCGTCTGCTGATGGTCTCGACGGCACTGGCCATGGTTCTGATCCTGATCCTCAATCAGATGACGATCCAGAGCGGCCTGACCTTCCTGCTGATCGGCGGCCTGGGCGCCGGGCTGATCACCGGCTGCGTCGGGCAGGCGGCGCTGGCGGTTTCGCAATATGGCGGCGACCTGCGCATCACCGGTGTCGGCTGGTCTTCGGCCATCGGTCGGATCGGCGCGATTGTGGGCCCCGCTGTCGGCGGCATGTTGCTCGCCATGGGCTATCGGGCGCAGGAGGTCATCGTGACAGCCCTTCTGCCGGCGGCCATCGCCATCCTGATCCTGGTCGTGATCAGGGTCCGACGCTGACCCTGCTGCCCGCCGCCCGGCCCGATATCGGATCGGCCCGATATCAGACCGGCTGGCGGCTGCGGATCACCGTGCGAATGGCAAAGCTCGACTGGATACGGGCAACCCCGGGCATGCGGGACAGCACCTCCTTGTGGATACGCTCATAGGCCGCGGCATCGTCGGTCTCCACCCGCAGCAGATAATCCGACAGCCCGGTCATCAGATAGCATTCGCGCACCTCCGGGCAGCGGCGCACCGCCATCTCGAACCGGTTCAGCACCTCTTCGGTCTGGCGCTCCAGGGTGATCTGCACAATCACCACTGTCGGCTCCTCGTCCGCCGGCACGTCGATCAGCGCGGTATAGCCGCGGATCACGCCCGATGTCTCCAGCAGCCGCAGCCGCCTCAGACAGGCCGATTGCGACAGGCCCACCGCCTCGGCCAGCCGCGCATTGCTCATCCGCCCGTCCTTGCGCAGCAGCCGCACCATGCGCTCGTCGATCTGGTCCAGCCGCATTGCCATGATACGCGAAGCCCTTCGCAGAAAATTGTGCAGAGGGTTCTATCCTCGCTGATCCTGTCAGGGAATGGCCAAGACAATCGGCGCGGCCCGGCCGGCCATATCAGCCGCGATTGATCGAGACGCCGCCCTCCACCAGCATCGCCGTGCCGGTGGTGAAGCTTGAGGCATCGCTGGCGAGATAAAGCGCGGCGCGGGCGATCTCGACCGGCGCCGCCAGACGTTTCAACGCATGCAGCCCCTCGACGAAGCCGCGCGCCTCGGCGGTCGCCGTGGCGGCACGCCCCATCTCGGTGTCGGTGCCGCCGGGCAGCAGCGCATTGGCCCGGATGCCCTTGGGGCCGAATTCGGCGGCGATCACCTTCACCAGCCCGATCATGCCGGCCTTTGCCGCCGCATAGGCGCCCATGCCGGGGAAGCCCACCGTGTGGCCCACGAAGCTGGACGTCATGATCAGCGAGCCGCCGCCACGGGCGAGCATGGCCGGAATCTGGGCGCGCGCGCCAAGGAAGGCCGCGGTCAGATTGGTGTCGATGACCATGTGCCAGTCGTCGTCACCAAGCGCCGTCACCGGCCGGTTCGGGCCGGTGGCACCGGCATTGTTGAAGGCGATGTCCAGCCCGCCGAAGCGGCTGGTCGCCATCGCCACCGCAGCCACCGCCAGAGCCGGATCGCGCACATCGCCGGCGATGGCGACCGCTTCGCCGCCGGCCGCGCCGATCTCGCCGACCAGCCGGTCGAGTTCCAGCCGGCGACGCGCCACCACCACCAGCCGTGCACCTTCGGCCGCGAACAGCCGCGCCGCCTCATATCCGATTCCGGCACTTGCGCCGGTGATGATCGCCACTTTTCCGTCGAGAGTCTGCATTGGATGATCCTGTCGCCGGCCCCGCCCGATCCCGGCCGGGGCCCGTTGATGAGGGGCCCAGGATCGTCAGTCCGGCACCCTCCGGCCATCCGCTGGCAGCCATCATATTCGCCGGATCTGCCGGATAAATCGGACATGACATTTTCTGCCGTTTCATTCGCAAAAAATTGCGTTTCGAACTTTAAATCCAATGATCCTGCGACAGATCGGCAAGACAATCGGCGATCATTGTCCATACGCTGTATTGAGCGCCGCCCCCGGCCGTGCCACCCGCCGACCGAAAGTCCTGAACCGATGAATGTGCGTGTTCAAGCAGCCCTGCCCGACCGGGACGCCCGCCTGCACACACCCCGTGCGGCCGGCGACGCCACTGCCGCCGCACGCGCGGGCGGCCTGCTGACCGTCGATCTCGCGGCACTGGGCCGCAATTACCAGAGCCTCCGGGCCATGCTGAACGGCCGGGCCTGCGCCGCCGTGGTCAAGGCCGATGCCTATGGTCTGGGCGCCGCGGAAACCGCGCCGGTGTTCTACGACGCCGGGTGCCGGCATTTCTTTGTCGCTCATCTCGACGAGGGGCTGGCACTGCGCGATGTCCTGCCCGATGACAGCGCGATCATGGTGCTGAACGGGCTGATGCCCGGCGCCGAGGCCGATTGTGCCGCGGCGGGCCTGGTGCCGGTGTTGAATTGTCTGGAACAGGTGGCCGGCTGGTCGGCCCATGCCCGTCGTCTGGGGCGCCGCCTGCCGGCCTTCATCCAGATCGACACCGGCATGTCGCGCATGGGCCTGCCCGAAGCCGATCTCGCCCGTCTGGCCGCCGCCCCCGACCGGCTGGACGGCATCGTCATCGAGGCGGTGATGAGCCATCTGGCCTGTGCCGATGAACCCGATCATCCGGCCAACGCGGAGCAGCTCGCGAATTTCCGCGCCCGCCGCGCCTGGCTGCCCGATGCGCCGGCCTCCTTCGCCAATTCGTCGGGCATCTTCCTGGGCCCCGACTATCATTTCGACATCGCCCGCCCCGGTGCGGCGCTTTATGGCCTGAACCCCCAGCCGCATCTGGACAATCCGATGCGGCCGGTGGTGCGGTTGCAGGCCAAGGTGGTGCAGTTGCGCGACATCGCCCCCGGTGCCCATGTCGGCTATGGCTGGCGCTTCCGCGCCGAGCGGTCGACACGGATCGCCACCGTGGCGGTCGGCTATGCCGATGGCTGGCTGCGCAGCCTCAGCGACCATGGCGCGGTGTGGATGGATGGCATCCGCCTGCCGATCGCCGGCCGGGTGTCGATGGACAGCATCACCGTGGATGTCACCGCCATCGCGCCCGACCGTATCCGCCCTGGCAGCCTGGTCGACCTGATCGGTCCCGATCAGCCGGCCGATGCGGTGGCGGCGATGGCCGGCACCATCGGCTATGAGGTGCTGACCAGCCTGGGCGGACGCTATCACCGCCGGTATGTGGCAGGCTGACGGCTCGCCCCCTTCGTCCGCGCCGTCCACGCACCTCATGATCCCCGCATTCCTTCTTCCAAGGCGCTGCCGGTGTTGCCGGTGCCGCCACGAACCAAGACTGGGCAATCACGTGAAGATCATCATCCTTGGAAGCGGCGTTCTGGGTGTCACCTCGGCCTATTATCTGGCGCGCAACGGCCATGAGGTGACGGTGGTCGACCGCCAGCCGGCAGCGGCGATGGAGACCAGCTTCGGCAATGCCGGCGAGGTGTCGCCCGGCTATTCCTCGCCCTGGGCCGGCCCCGGCGTGCCGATGAAGGCGGTCAAATGGCTGACCATGGAACATGGGCCGCTGAAGATCCGCCCCAAGCTGGACCCGAAGCAGTGGCTGTGGATCGCCCGGATGCTGGCCAACTGCAACAGCCGCAGCTATGCCGTGAACAAGGCGCGCATGGTGCGCATCGCCGAATACAGCCGCGACTGCCTGAAGGATCTGCGCGCCGAGATCGGCATCAGCTATGACGAGCGCGCCCTGGGCACGCTCCAACTGTTCCGCAAGCAGTACCAGCTTGACGGTATCGCCGGCGACATCAAGGTGTTGCAGGAAACCGGCGTGCCTTACGAGGTGCTGGACCCGGCCGGGTGCATCGCGGTGGAACCGGCCCTGGCGCGGGTGCGCGACAAGATCGTGGGCGGCCTGCGCCTGCCCGGCGACGAGACCGGCGACTGCCACATCTTCACCCAGAACCTGGCCGCCGAAGCTGTGAAGCTGGGCGTCACCTTCCTCTACGACACCACCATCAAGACACTGGATGCGGGCGGCGACCGGATCACCGGCGTCGCCACCAGCCGGGGCGTGCTGACCGCCGACCACTATGTGGTGGCGCTGGGCAGCTATTCGCCGCGGCTGCTGAAGCAGGTGGGCATATCCGCGCCGGTCTATCCGGTGAAGGGTTATTCGCTGACCATCCCAATCACCAACAGCCAGATGGCGCCGGTGTCGACGGTGATGGACGAAACCTACAAGATCGCCATCACCCGCCTGGGCGACCGTATCCGCGTGGGTGGCACCGCCGAGCTTGCCGGCTTCGACCTGACCCTGCGCGATGGCCGACGCCAGACCCTGGAGCATTCGGTCACCGATATTTTCCCTGAGGGTGGCAACGTCGCGGCTGCCAGCTTCTGGTGCGGCCTGCGCCCGATGACACCGGATGGCACCCCGATCATCGGCCCCACCCGCTATCGCAACCTGCACCTGAACACCGGCCACGGCACGCTGGGCTGGACCATGGCCTGCGGGTCGGGCCGGGTGCTGGCCGATATGCTCTCGGGCCGCGCGCCCGATATCGACACCAGCGATCTGGGCATCAGCCGCTACGCCGCCTGAACCGCCATCCGCCATCGACTGTCCGGCCTGGTTCCGATCCACCTCCGGTCCGGCACGAGAACGCCCCCGCCGCATGATCCGCGACGGGGGCGTTTTCGCATCGGCGATCCGCGTCAGGCGACCTTCACCTCTTCGATGAAGCGGGCGACATCGCCCTTCAGCACATCGGCGCGCTGGGCCAGGCTGCCGCCGGCGGTCAGCACCTGGCGGCCGGCGACACCGGTGCGGCTGGCCTCGGCCGAGACCTTGACCACGGTTTCGGCCACATCGCGCGTGCCATTGGCGGCTTCCGAGATGCTGCGCGAGATTTCCGAGGCCGCCGCCGCCTGCTGTTCCACCGCCGAGGCAATGGTTGTGGCGATGGCGTCCACCTCCGACACCCGCCGGCCGATGCCGCCGATCGCCTCGACCGCCGCATCGGTTTCCGACTGCACGTTGCGGATCTGGGCGGCGATCTCGTCAGTGGCCTGCGCGGTCTGGCGGGCGAGGTTCTTCACCTCGGCCGCAACCACCGCGAAACCCTTGCCGGCCTCCCCCGCCCGCGCCGCCTCGATGGTCGCGTTCAGCGCCAGCATGTTGGTCTGGGCGGCGATGCCGTTGATCAGGTCGACCACCCGGCCGATCCGCTCGGCCGCGTCGACCAGCCCGTGGACCGTGCCGGCGGTGGCTTCCGCCTCGCGCACCGCCAGCGCGGTGATCCGGGCGCTTTCGGTCACCTGCCGGCCGATCTCGCGGATCGAACTGGTCAACTCATCGGTCGCGGCGGCGACCGTCTGGACATTGGCCGATGTCTGCTCGGTCGCGGCCGAGGCCGAACCGGCATGGGCATTGGTCTGTTCGGCGATGCGGGTCATCTCGCCCGCTGTGGCCTCAAGCTCGGTCGCGGCATTGGCCACCTGATCGACCAGTTCGCCGATCTCGGCATCGAAGCCGCGCACCAGCCGTTCCACCCGGGCCGCGCGGGCGTCGCGGGCCGCCTGATCGGCATCATGCTCGGCCTGAAGCCGCCGGCGCTCAAGGGCGTTGTCGCGGAACACCTCCAGCGCGCGGGCCATCTCGCCAAGTTCGTTGCGGCGGTCGGTGCCCCGGATCTCGACATCGGTGTCACCATCGGCCAGCCGGCGCATCGCCCCGGTCAACCTGCGCAGGGCATATGACAGGCTGCGCGCGTTGAGCGTGCCCGAGCCCGCGACCAACAGGGCCAGAAACCCCGCCCACAGCGCATTGCGGCGGATCGCGGTCATCATCTCGCTGCGCATGTCGTCGACATAGACGCCGGACCCGACCACCCAGCCCCATTCCGGGATCTGACGCACGAAGGCCAGCTTTTCCACCGGCGCCTCCTGACCGGGGCGCGGCCACATATACGATACGAACCCGGCCTTGTCGGGACCGGATGCCGCACGCACCATGTCGCGGAAGATCAGGGCGCCGGTCGGATCCTTGAAATTGCCCATATCCTGGCCGTTCAGGGCCGGATTGATCGGATGCATCACCATCTGATGCCCCGTGTCGTTGACCCAGACATATTCGCTGTCGCTGAACCGCATCGCGGCCAGTGCCCGCAAGGCCGTGGTCTTGGCCTGCTCAACGGTCGCAGGCGTGCTCTGCCGCCGTTCGGCGTCGATGATCGAGGCTGCCGCCTCGACCTGCGACCGCACCACCGCCTGCTTGTCGGCCAGCATCTCCGCCCGCTGATCGAAGGCGGTGATCATCGCCAGCGTGCCCAGCCCCAAGACCGACAGGCCCACAATGACCGCCAATCTGAGACCGATGGTTGCGTTCCTGACGCGGGGAAGAGTGATCGCCATTCTGCCAGCTTTCCCAATCTGCCGGTCCGGTGCGCCCGAAGGCGCCGGTCGGTCTGTTTTTGATAGGCGCGACGTTGATACAGGGGGCGGTTGATCGTCGGACCGGTCCCCTCTGCATCACGCAGGTGTTCCCAACTGAAGCGTAATGCGGCGCAGGTGACGATTCCTTGATCTGGGCCAAACCGTGGCGGCCCGGGGCATCAATCGGCTGCGGCCGAATGTCGCAATCCGGTGGAACAGGCCAGCTTGTGCGCTTCCCCACGTCGGGCGGTGGCGGTGGCATCGTATTCTGATCGGGTCGCGACACCGGCTCGCCAGAGCCCAATCCCATCCGGCCAATGTGCCGCCCGCTCGACGAGGACGAGATCGATGAAACTGCCCACCAGGATCGGCGCCGCCTGCGCCCTTGCCCTGACCCTTGCCGCCGGCATCGCCGCCTATGGTCCCGATGCCCTGGCCCAGAGCGATGTCATCGAGGAACGCCAGGATGGTTTCCAGGCGATCCGCAAGCAGCTCGGCGCCGTGAAATCCACGGTCGAGAGCGGCGGGTCCGGCCGATGCGGTGGTAGCACCCGCCGAGGCGATCGCCGCCTATGCCGCCCGCATTCCGGGCCTGTTCCCGCAAGGGTCCGAGACCGGCGGCGACACCAAGGCGCTGGCCACGGTCTGGTCCGACCGCGCGGGCTTCGAGGCCCATGCGCATGATCTGGAGACCAAGGCGCTGGCACTGGCCGAGGCCGGGCGCGGTGGCGACATGGCGGCGGTTGGTGCGGCCTTCGGCGCGGTCGGCAAGAGCTGCGGCGCCTGCCATCAGGATTATCGCGGCAAATAAGGCGGATCCGTTCTCGGAACGACGAAGCCGGCGGCATCACCCGATGCCGCCGGCTTCCTGTCTTGCCCGTCGGGCGTGGCGACCGGATCAGCCGGGGCCGAACACCAGGATCGCCGCCACCACGGCCATGCCCGCCGCCAGCGCCAGAATGGCCAAAGTGGTCGATCCCTGCCGATGGGGCAGTGGTGCCACCTCCACTGGCGAGACCCAAGGTTTGCGGCCGGTGATCATCGGCCAGACCAGATTCTGGCGGCGGATCACCCAGTACAGCAGCACCGCCAGCACATGCAGGCCGATCACCCAGGGCAGCACCGCCCCGATCAGCCGGTGAAGGCCGGTCAGCATGATCCGGGTGTCATAGGACAGCATCTCGCCCAGGGGCCCCACGAACAGGATGTCGTCATCGGTGAACAGGCCCAGGACCGCCTGAACGCCCAGCAGGCCCAGCATGATCAGCACCATCCAGCCACCGGCCGCATTATGGCCGGCTTCGGGCGGGGCGGTCGGATGGTCGCGCAGCTCGCGCAGATGCAGCGCCACCGCAGTCGGTCCGCGCACAAAATCGCCGAAGCGGGCATGGCGGCCGCCGATCACCCCCCAGATCAGCCGGAACACCACCAGCGCCAGGATCGACAGGCCAAACCAGACATGCAGCCAGCGCGGCCCCTCGCCGGTCAGCCAGGCACCGATGACGGTCAGGGCCAGCAGCCAGTGAAACAGCCGGGTCGGCAGATCCCAGACCATGGCGCCGCGTGGGCGGGGCGGGGCGTCGGACATGGTGATGGCTCTCCTGAAAGATGGGCACCTGACGGCCGGTGCTGACCGGGCATGGCCGTCACATCGGCGATTACGATGCCCGTCCACCGCCCCGGCCCGCAAGCCTGCATGCGCGCCGGCCGGCGGTTCCGGCGCCCGCGCCGTGACCATTGCCACGCCAGGGTCACAGCCGCGGCCGGCACCGATGGTTGTCGGCGCGGCGGGGCATCATACATCAGGGGACGTGGTCGCGCCTCAAGCCGCGGGCATCCGCCACCGACACCACAGAAAGGTTCCCCGATGAAGATCCTGATGGTTCTCACCTCGCATGACACCCTGGGCGACACGGGGAAGAAGACCGGCTTCTGGCTGGAGGAATTCGCGGCCCCCTACTACACCTTCCGGGATGCCGGCGCCGAGGTGGTGCTGGCCTCACCCAAGGGCGGGCTGCCGCCGCTCGACCCGAAAAGCGACGATCCGGACGCGCAGACCCAGGCCACGCGCCGCTTCAAGGCCGACGAGGCCGCGCGCGCTCTGCTCTCGGCGACAAAGAAGCTGTCCGAGGTCAAGGCGGATGATTTCGATGCCGTATTCTATCCGGGCGGCCACGGGCCATTGTGGGATCTTGTCGACGACCCGCACTCGATCGCGCTGATCGAGGGGTTCACCGCCGCCGACAAACCCATCGCCGCGGTCTGTCACGCTCCGGCCGTGTTCCGCAATGTCCGCAGCAGCACCGGTGAGCCGCTGCTCTCGGGACGCCGGGTCACCGGGTTCAGCAACAGCGAGGAAGAGGCGGTCGGGCTAACCGGCGTCGTGCCCTTCCTGGTCGAGGATATGCTGGTCGGCGCAGGCGGGCGCTATGAACGCGCCGCCGCCGACTGGCACCCCTATGCGGTGGTCGATGGCAAACTGGTCACCGGCCAGAACCCGGCATCCTCGGCGCCGGCCGCCGATGCGGTGCTCCAATTGCTGCGCGCGGGATGACGTCCCTTGTCCCCGAACGACAGATGAGCAAGGCAGCGCCCCTTCTGTCCTGGCATCATGCTATATCGGGCATGGTGCCAGGACAGGGCGTGCGATCGGCGGACGCCGACGGCCGGCGTCCGCGTTCAGCTGGGCCGGACCGGGAAGTAGCCGTTCAGGCAGATGCACATGTTCAGCGTCAGAAACGGCTGGCGATTCTCATGTGCCTGGCCCTGGCCCGAGACGTCCAGGGTCCGCTCGTCCAACTCCACCAGCGGCGGCGCGCTGGCCGGCACCGGCGCATAGGCGGCGGCGCTGATGGTGCGGCCGAGCATGGTGCTGCTGGACGGCGTCAGCGTGCCACCCGTGCCCACGGTCTGCACCAGCGCGGTCGCGGTGTGGGTATGGACCGGCAATTGCGAGATGCTGAGGGTGATGGCTTCGGTGCCGAAGCTCTGGGCAACGGTGCGCGGTGTCAGCCCGGTGCCGGTGCCGCTCCCCATCGGAGCCTGCCCTTGAAGATTGGGCAGATTGAAATAGTTCTGGCCCAGATTGCCGCCATAGATGGTGCCGATGACGGCGGCCAGAGCCTGATTCTGCTGAACCGAGACCTGCTGGCCGATGCAATAGGCCCAGTCCTGCGGGGCGAACGCGAAGGCGAAGGCGCGGATTTCGCCATAGAACGGATCTGCCATGATCGCCTCCTGTTACGGCCGGACGGGGTAACTGCCCTGAAGGGCGATGATGAAGTTGATCACCAGTGTCGGCATCAGATTGTAGTGGGCCAGACCAGCGCCTTCCGACCCGATCATCTCTTCCGCCATCGAGCCGGTATTGCTCGCCGGAGTGCTCACTGGGGCCGTGGTGTTGAAGACGCCGGAAAAGGTCGGAAACGATGGTGTCGGAACATTGATGCCCAGCATCAGCCCCTCTGGCGCCTCGGATGTCGACGACTGGGTCACCGCCATCATCGCGTGGCTGTGGGTCGGCATCGTCGCCTCGGTCAGCGTGACCGTCTCGGTTCCGAACTTCTGGCCGCGCGGGTGGTTGATCGGCATGCCCGGCTGCTGGCCCGCATGCACCGCCAACCGGCCACGCAGGTCGGGCAGTGCGAAGTTGGTCACGCCGTCGCCACCATAGGTTGTCCCCAGCAGCGAATACAATGCCTCATTGCCGGAGATGGTCAACACCTGCCCGGCGCACAATGCCCAGTCCTCCGGGGCGTATGGGCCGGCAAACATTCTGATTTCGCCAAGAAAGCCATCCATTGTGGATTATCCTGCTCCATGAAGATCACGCGGCCGGCCCCATCTTCCGGGGGCGCGGACCGAAGGAATCCGCCGCCTCACGACCGCGGCGGCCACAGGCCCTGAGTCGCGATGCAGTAATAGAGGGCCAGGCTCGGCTGTTCATTGGCATGCGCGCCACCACCGCCCGCCGTCGCCACGGCCTCTGGCCGCAAGGCCACCAGAGACCCGCCGCCGGACGGTGCCGGCACATAAATCTCGGGACCATCCGTCGACCCGGTCACGATGGTATTCGCCAGCGCATTGGTCATGCCTGTCGTGCTCGTTGGGAATGGCAGCGTCGCCTCGGAACTCAGCGCCCACGCGCCATGGGTATGCGGTGGCATGGTCGCGGTGGTCAGGGTGACCGTCTGGCTGCCGCCAGCCGTGCCCATGTTATAGGTAAAGCCGTTATGAGTGCCTTGACCAATGGGCACACGCCCCCGCAGGTCCGGCAGATTGAAGTTCTGCCCCGACGTGCCACCATAGGTGACCCCCAGAAGGGCGGCCAGCGCCTGATACTGGGTGACCTGAAGTAGCTGACCCTCACACGGCAACCAGCCACTCGGTGCGTACCCAAATGGAAAAATGCGGATTTCTCCGAGAAACGGATCCATCTTCGGCTCATCCTCACGGGGTGGACGTTATTATCGTCATTGCCAGCATATATCGTTGCCAGAAGATCACCTGCGCGACCATCGTCCGATCGATGGCGATCAAGGCACATTTACATACCGGCACGCGACTGTCGCCGCTAATCCATCATGGCAATATGTGCCGGAATTCGCAAATGCAATTACATCTAAACGTTGCATCTTGTAATTGATAACAACCGGAAAATTAATGTTCGAGCGCGCAAGCGCGCAAAGGAGTTTAAGACATCGCGCACGCGACAGTTGCCGCACATCACGGTGAATTATAGCTCACTCAATCATCCAGCCACGCTCAACCACGGCGGCGCACCCACAGATAATAAAGACCACAGGCATGTCAACCACACGCGGCCCGGCCGGCTAAGCGCAAGAGAGGGTGGTAAAGGGCCCATGTGTCGGTGGCTGAGAGCCCAACCGAAAATTATGTTGAGTGATTTCAGCGGCTTGTGATTCTCTGTGGTTTGCGAAGACGACGGAGGATCGT
>NZ_BMDZ01000081.1 GCF_014636235.1 Tistrella bauzanensis | reverse complement strand
GCCAGGCGCAAACTTGCTACGTGGGACACACAATACCTCATGGCGGCTCTGCAAGCGCGTTAACCTGGACTCGTTGCCCTGGGTGGTGCCCGACAGATCGGCGCGGATCGCCGACCAGCCGGCCAGGGTCACCCGGCTGCCATCGGCCAGATCGAGCGACCTGCGTTCACCATGGCCGGTGGTTTCGGCGCCGGTCAGCAGGGCCGCGATCCGGGCGCCGGCATCCGGGCCGGTGGCCATCCACGCCCCGCCACCGGCTGCCGCGACCACGCCGGCTGCCGCCGCACCGGTCAGCAGCCGGCGGCGGCTGAGCGCCGGTCGCGGTTCGGGTTGCGGTCGCGATTCGGGTTGCGGTCGCGACAAGGGCCGGATGGTTGCACCCGCACCGAAGGCAGTGGCGGTGGCGGTGGCGCCGACATCGTCGAGCAGGGCCTCGGCCTCGATCGCGGCGGCATCATGGGCGGCGCTGGTCGCACGCCAACGGGCGAAATCACCGGCGTCGGCTGCCCCCATACGCACCCGCACCAGCCAGTCGATGGCGGCATCCGAGAGATCGTCGGTCATGGTGTCATTGGCAGTCGCGGGCGCGGATGGCGTGGGCATGGTCACTCTCCACCATCCTCGACCCGGCGTTGCCAGTCGCGGCAATGCCTCAGGGCCTGGGCCACGTATTTGATCACCATGCTTTCCGACACCCCCAGCCGGTGGGCGATCTCGGCCTGGGCCAGCCCCTCGACGCGATGGAGCAGCAGGGCCTGGCGGGGCTTATCAGGCAGCGCCGCCAGGGCCGCGTCAAGCACTCTCAACCGTTCGCGCGCCGCCACGGCCTGGTCGGGCAGGGGTGCTGTGCAGGCGACCGCCAGTGCCTCGGCCTCCTCGCCGTGCTCACGCCGCAGCCGCGCGTCGCGCCGGTGGCCGTCGGTCACCAGATTGACCGCGATCCGCCGCATATAGGCCTGGGGATCATCGACCACGCGTCCCTCGGCCTCGGCGGCCCGGACCCGGAAATACAGATCCTGGATCAGATCCGCCGCCCGGTCGGGATCCCCACACCGCCGGTGCAGAAAACGCAGCAACTCGCCATAGCAGGCCTGGAAGCTCTGCACCAGCCGGCCGCCCTCAACGGACAGCTCTGCGGATTTCGTGGGGGCCATGAGCCGGTTCCGACCTGCGGATGAAAACACGGCGCAGGGTATGTGGCATGCGAGTGATTATCAATCTCGATGATCGATTTTCGCACATGGCCGCTGTGGGGCGTCAGGCGATGGCGGTGACCGCATCGCCGATCAGCCCGTGCAACTCGCGGACATAGCCGGTGCGGCCCGATGGCACGTCGTCATCCGACGTCACCACCGCCACAAGGCCGATATCGGGCACCACATACAGCATCTGGCCGCCATAGCCCCAGCCGTAATGGCCGGTCAGGCCGCCGACCTCGCGCATGAACCAGCCATAGCCATAGGCATCGCCGGTATAGGGAGAGGTGGCGCGCGGCTGCCAGCTTGTGGCGATCCAGTCGGCCGACACCACGCGGTTGCCATCGGCGGTGGTGCCGCCACGCCGGACCATCTGGCCGATGGCCAGCACCGCGCGTGGTGACAGCAGCATCTGATTGCCGCCGAAATAGATCCCCTGCGGGTCGGTCGGCCAGGGCGGGATGGTGATGTCGAGCGGATCGCCCAGCCAGTCGCGGGCGAGTGCAAACGTGCTGCGCCGGGCGGCTTTCGTCAGGATTGCCGACAGCAGATGGGTGTTGCCGGTGGAATAGAGCATGCGCCCGCCCGGTTCGTCGACGAAGTCGCGGGCGAGCGCGAACCGCACCCAGTTGCCGCTTTGCACCCAGCGGCCGTAATTCGGCCCGGATGTCCGCTCCAGCCCGGCCCGCATCGACAGCAGATGGCCGATGGTCAGGTGTGCAAGCCGAGGGTCGGGATCGGCCGGCATCTGATCACCCAGCAGATCGGCCACGCGCTGATCGGTGCCGGTCAGCACGCCCCGGTCGATGGCGATGCCGACCAGCAACGCGATCACGGTCTTGGATAGCGATTTGACGTTCACCGGCCGATCGGTCGTGGGGCCGCGCAGGGCGTGATCGATCAGCACCTCCTCGCCCTGCGCCAGGATCAGGCTGTGCAGGGTGGGAAAGCTGCGGGCCTGATCGATCAGGCGGTCGCGCGCCGCCGCGTCGAACGGGGCCGCGGCTGTGCCGATCGCCGCCCGCAGCGGGCGCGGCAGCGACATCACGCCCACGGTCAGCGCGCCAGCGGCGAAGAGCCGGCGGCGGCTGAGGCCGGGCGCCGGCAGAGGGTCAGGATGGACGATCATGCCTGAAGAACTGGTGCGCGGAGGCGCCGGCGTCAATACGGGGGGCCGGCCGGCGGTCAGACCAGTCTGCGGATCGGCCGGCGCTTCCAGACAAGGTGATAGTAGGCGGCCTGTCCTGCGGCCAGCAGGCAGAAGGCGATCGGATAGGACATCCACACGCCCTCAAGCCCCATGGGCCCTGAGAGATACCAGCCGATCGGCAGGCCGATCAGCAGGATGGCGGTGCCCGAAATGGCGGTTGGCACCAGCACGTCGCCGCTGGCGCGCATCAGGCTGGATGTGGCCATGCCCATGCCATAGATCACCAGCGCCCAGACCACGATGTGCAGCAGGCCGCGCGCCCGCGCCACCACCGCCGGATCGGCCAGAAACAGGCCGAGCAGCGGGCCGGTGAAGATATAGACCAGCACCACCAGCGAGCCGGTGAGCAGCAGGTTGAGCATCAGCGCCGTGCGCAGGATGGCGGGCAGCCGGTCGGTGCGGCCGGCGCCGATCGCCTGCGCTCCGAAGATCGAGGCGGTGATGCCGATCGAGATGGCTGGAAACTGGACGTAATTGATCACCTGGGTGATGGCGCCATAAGACGCCGTCGCATCCGATCCGAAGCGGTTGACCAGCGACAGGATCAGGATTTCCGAGGTCGAGATCAGCACCAGCATCACGCCGGTCGGCAGGCCGATGCGCAGCACCCGGCCCAGCAGCACCCGGTCGATGCCCATCGCCTTCAGAAACACCCGGTCGGGTGCCAGCGGATGGTTGCTGCGCCTGAGATGAGCGGTCATCCAGGTCATGGCGATGGTCATCGAGATCACCGAACCCCAGGCGCCGCCGGTAACGCCGGCGGGCGGCAGGCCGATCCAGCCGCCGATCAAGGCAGGTGTCAGGATCATGCCGATCACGGTCGACAGCCCCAGCGTCTTTAGCGGCGTAATGGTATCGCCGACACCACGCAGCATCGATGTGGCCAGCAGGAACACGAAAACCCCGGGCGCCGCGATCAGCATGATCCGGGCATAGGCGATGGCGTCGGGCAGCACGTCGGGCGGCGTGCCCAGCAGGGTGAGCAGAGACCGGGTCAGCATGCCGCCGAAAATGGCGACCAGCACGCCCATGATCAATACCACGGTCAGCGAGGTGGCGGCGATCGCCTTGATCCGGCTGGCATCACCGGCACCGAAGGCCTGGCCGATCAGGATCGAGGCACCGGCGCCGATGCCGATGATCAGCGAGATCATGAAGAACAGCATGGGAAAGAACGACGTCACCGCGGCAAGGGCGCTGACCCCCAGCATCTGGCCGACATAGATGTTGTTCAGGCTGCCCGACAGGCCCTGCAACAGATTGCTCGCCACCATCGGCACCAGAAAGGCGATGAACGGCTTCCACAATGGCTGGACGGGGGCACCGGGTGAGAACGGCGAGACCCGTTGCCTGCCGCGCATGGGCGCGGCAGGGCGGGGGGTTGTGGGGGCGGACATCCGGAGACCTAGACAGGGGCGATCGCTGACGGAACACGCGGCGTGCCCGACCGACAAGCCCGACGCGGCCGCCAGAGTAGCCGCCCCGATGGCCTCAGGTGAAGCGCGGCGCGCGCTTCTCGACAAAGGCGGTCAGACCTTCCAGCAGATCGGGGCCGCGGGCATAGTCGAGCAGCGCCCGCACCTCGGTCGCCAGCGCATCATCGAGCCCGCGATCACGGGCTCGGGCATGAAGCGCCTTGATCCGCGCCAGACCGTCGGTGCTGTGGCCGGCGATGTGCAGCGCCGTCTGCTGGACATGGGCTTCAAGCTGGTCGCCGGGCAGCACGGCATTGATCAGACCATGGGCCGCCAGTTCCACCGGATCGGCCAGCCGCCCGGTCAGCAGCAGATCGCTTGCCACGTTGAACGGCAGCCGCCGCGACAGCCGCGCGGTGGAGCCGCCGCCGGGGATGACCCCGAACTTCACATGGCCATCGCCGATGCGCGCGCTCGCCGCCGCATAGACCAGATCGGCGGTCAGCATCAGCTCCAGTCCGCCCGCGACCGTGACGCCGTTGACCGCGGCGATCACCGGCCGGCGGAACTGTTCGATGCGGGTGAACATCGCGCGGCCGCGTTCAAGATAGCGGTCGAACCCGTCCAGATCGTCGCCGCCGACCAGTCCCTTGAACAGGGCCAGATCGCCGCCGGCCGAGAATGCCTTGCCGCTGCCGGTGATCACCATCACCCGGAAGCCGGCATCGGCCTCGACCGCGTCGAGCGCGCGGATGAGGCCGGCGGTGAGGTCCAGGCCCAGGGCGTTGCGCCGATCGGGCATGTTCATCCGCACCCAGGCGACAGGGCCGCGGCGTTCCAGCAGCACGGCGCCCTCGGCGAAGCCGTCGACGAAGCCGGCATCGGCAGGTGTGTCGCTCATGTCATTCGCTCCTGATCGGCGCGGTCATGCGCCCTTCAACAATCCACGGGCGGCCAGCAGGGCTTCGACGTCGTGGCGCTTGATCTTGCCGGTGGTCGAGCGCGGGAATTCCTCGTAATCGATGAACACCACCGCCTTGGGCAGCTTGTAGCGCGCGAGGCTGCCGTTCAGCCGCGCCATGATGTCGCAGGCCGTGATGTCGGGACTGGCCGCCACCACCGCCACCGGCACTTCGCCCCAGCGCGCATCGGGCGTGCGGACCACCACCGCCTCGCGCACCGCCGACAGCGACAGGATCAGGCGTTCGATTTCGGCCGGATACACGTTCTCGCCGCCGGATTTGATCAGATATTTGCGCCGGTCGACGAAATCGAGGCTGCCATCGGGATTGCGGACGAACATGTCGCCCATATGGAACCAGCCACCGCGGAAATCGGCCGCGGTCGCCTCCGGATTGTTCCAATAGCCGGAGAACAGCGCCGGCGAGCGCAACGCCACCTCGCCGGGTTCGCCGTCCGGCACCTCGTTGTCGTCGGCATCGACCAGCCGCAGCGCGCAGAGCGCGCTCTGCCGTTTTGATAGCCCCTGTGGCATCTCGCCCACGCCGATCACCGAGGCGGAGGCCGGGGCGGCGCCAGTTTCGGTCGACCCGAAGCTGTTGACATAAGGGGCGTTCAAGGCGCGCGTCACCGCCTGGATCTGGGCCAGCGGCACCAGATCGGCCATGCAGCCGATGATCATCACATCCGGCGAGATCTGGCCGGCCGCCTGCCAGTGGGTGAGAAAATCCTCGATCATGCCCGGCATCAGCACCAGCCAGCCGATCGGCTCGCGGGCCACGACCCGGACGATCGCCTGCGGATCATAGCCGTCGACCACGGTGACCTTGCCGCCGCGGGTCAGGGTTGCCAGCACCTGGTCGGTCGAGACCATGTGGAACAGCGGTGCCCAGGCGACGAAACCGCGGCCGGGCGATAGATGATGATCGATCGCCATCACCCCCGTGCGGGCAATCTCGGCGCGATGGCTGATCAGCGCACCCTTGGGATTGCCGGTGGTGCCGCTGGTGTACAGGATCACCAGCCCGTCCTCGGGTGAGGTCACCGAGGGCAGCTCCGGAACCGGGCCGCCGGTTGCGATCGCCTCGAATTCCGGGCCGAACTCCAGCCGGCGGATGGCGGCCATATCGGCGGTTGCCGCGTCCAGAAGTGCCGTGTGGCGCGGGCTCGCCACCACCAGGGCAGGCTCAACCAGCCCCAGGCAATGGGCCACCTCCGGCACCGCGAGCCGCCAGTTCAGCGCCGACAGGATGGTGCCGGTGGCGGCAGCGGCCAGCAGCAGCTCGACATATTCGGAGCGGTTCTCGGACAGCACGGCAAACCGGTCGCCATGTTTCAGCCCGGCCGCGCCGGTCAGCCAGCCGGCCAGACGCGCGACACGGTCGGCCAGGGTCGCGTAGCTGTGACACACGCCGCCATGCGCGTCGGCCAGGGCCGGGACGTCGGGCGTGCGGCGGCACTGGCGGGCGAACAGCAGATCGATGGTCAGGCCGCCGGCCGCCTGAACCTCGGGAAGCACGACGGCGGGCCTTGAAGACGCAGGCATCTGCACCCTTTCACATACGCGAAGAACCGGCGGCCCATCTGATCCGGCCACCCGCTCGCAGCACGAGCGGGTGGCCGGTGGGCAGCCGTTCAGATACCCCCGCGGGGGTGGCGTGTCAGCCCGCGCAGGACTTCAGCTTGTCGACATCCGGCAGCGTCTTCAGGTTGCGTCCCATGGCGAATTCACCCGCCATGCCGCGCCATTCGGCATAATCGGCCATGAACGTCACCTGCGATGCGGCGATCTTGGCGAAGAGCGGATTGGCGCAGGCCTCCTCGACCAGAGCCTGATTGGAAATCTCCTGAAGCCGGGCGACGTCGGCGTCGGGCAGTTGTACGACCTCGGTGCCACTTTTCTTGAACTTGCGCACCGCCGCCACGGCATCATGTTCGAAATAGCCCAGCGACCAGGTGAGAGTGGCGTCGGCGGCGATCTTCAACTTCTCCTGAACGTCCTTGGGCAGCTTGTCCCAGAAGTCCTTGTTGATCATCACGCCGGTCATCGAGCCCGGCTGATGCCAGCCCGGCGTCATCCAGTATTGCGTGACCTCTTGAAGTCCCATGCCGAAATCGACGCCGGGGCCAGAGAATTCGGCGGCATCGACCACGCCGCGCTCCAGCGCCTGATAGACCTCGCCGCCGGCGATCTGGGTCTGGGCGGCGCCCAGACGCTTCAGGATCTCGCCCTGCGCGCGGCCCGACATGCGGATGCGTTTGCCGTTCATGTCGTCGAGGGTCGGGATCGGGCTCTTGGCGCGCAAGCCGGATTCCATCGACACCACGGCATAGGGCAGATAGACCATGCCGAACTTGCCGTAGGCTTCCTGGAAGGCATCGAAGCCGCCCCATTGCTGGGTCCACAGGATATAGTCGGCGGCGGTGAACAGCATGGGATAGCTGCCAAGCAGGCCGAACGCCGAATCCTTGCCCGCCCAGTATCCGGGCCAGTCGGCCGAGGCACTGATCGTGTTGCTCTGCACCGCATCAAAGACCTGGGTGGATGGCACCAGCGTGTTACCCTCGAAGAACTGGATCTTCAGGTCATCTCCGGTCAGCTTGTTGGCGATCTCGACGAATTTCTTGTCGCCTTCGATCAGGTTGATGCCGCTGGTCCAGGTGGTGGTCATCTGCATGGTGGTCTGCGCCATGGCGGCGCCGGCCGAGAGGGTGAGCGCCGTGGCGCCGAGCAGCAGCCCGAGGCCGCGGCTGATGGTGGTCGACATGGGGTGTTTCCTCCGAGGCGTCCATTTGTTGTGGACTTGTTGTGGACGGCTTTATCGTTGGTGTCGGTGCGACGGCATCAGCCGATCCGGCCGGGCAGCCAGGTGACGATGCCGGGGAAGACGGCGCACAGCCCGATCACGCCAAGGATGATCAGCACGAAGGGCACGACGCCGCGATAGATGTGCATGGTGGTGATGCCGGGGGGCGCCACGCCCTTCAGATAGAACAGCGCATAACCGACCGGGGGCGTCAGGAACGAGGTCTGCAGGCAGATCGCGATCATCATCACGAACCACAGCTTGTCGAAGCCCAGCGTGGCCGCGATCGGCAGGAAGATCGGGAAGCAGATCAGGATCACGCCCAGCCAGTCGAGGAACATCCCGGCGATGAACACCGCGAACATCAGCAGCGCGAACGTGCCCCAGCGGCCGATCTCAAGATCATTGAAGAACGACTGCACCACGCCCATGCCGCCGCCGGCGACGAAGATGCCCGTGAAGGCGGTGGCGCCGATGGCCACGAACATCACCATCGCGGTGGTGACGCCGGTTTCCAGCACCGCGACCTTCAGCATCCGCAAGTTGAACCGGCCATAGGCGATGATGATCAGAAGCGCGATCAGGGCGCCGATCGATGCGGCCTCCGTGACCGTGGCGATGCCGGCGAAGATCGAGCCGAGCACGCCCAGGATCAGCAGCATGGTCGGCGCCACTTCCTTCAGCAGCATCAGCAGCAGGCGGCCGGTGGAGGTCTGCGCGCGTTCCTCGGGCGAGACCGGCGGGCCGTATTCCGGGCGGATCCAGCACAGGATACCGGCATAAAGCGCATAGCACACCGCCAGCAGCAGCCCGGGGATCAGGGCGGCCGCGAACAGCTTGCCAACCGAGAGCGAGGCATAGCCGCCCATCACCACCAGCATGATGCTGGGCGGGATCAGAATGCCCAGGCTGCCGCCGGCGGCGATGGCGCCGGTGCTGGTTTCCTTGCGATAGCCATAGGCCATCATCGCCGGCAGGGCCAGCACACCCATTACCGCCAGCGACGCGCCGACCATGCCGGTGGTGGCGGCCAGCAGCACCGAGATGATGATGACCGCGAAATTCAGCCCGCCGGGGATGGGGCCGAACAACAGGCGCAGGGTATGGAACAGCCGGTCGGTGATGCCGCTGTCGCTGAGCAGGCGCGCCATGAACACGAAGATCGGGATCGCGACCATCACATAGCTGTCGGCCAGGCCCCAGACCCGGTTGATGACGATGCCGAAGGCCTGGATGCCGGGGCCGATGGCGGCGAACAGCACGGCCAGCCCGCCCAGCACGAAAGCGAGCGGATGGCCCAGCAGCAGGCCGGCCAGCAGGCCCGCAAACATCAGGATGGTGAAGAGTTCGGGGGACAGGGTCATCGGATCAGCGCCCCCCCGATCCGGGCAAGTCCCTGGCCGATGCAGCGGATGAATTCCGCCAAGCCCTGGATCAGCAGCAGCACGGTGCCGGCAAAGAACAGGGTCTTGATCGGATAGACCGGCAGCGCCGCGACACCGGGCGAGGTTTCATAGATCGCCCAGGATTTCAGCATGAAATCCCAGCTCCACAGCACCATCACCAGGGCGAAGGGAAAGAAGAACACCAGCCAGCCCAGCAGGTCCATCACCAGACCCAGACGCGGGCCCGCATGCTCCCGCAGGATGTCGACGCCAACATGGCCGCCGCTGCGCATCAGGGTATAGCCGCCAAGCAGCAGGAAATGGGCTGCATAGAGCTGGACGGTGGCATCGAACGCCCATAGCGTCGCCCGTCCGGCCAGCAGCCGCAGCGCCACATCCATGATGGTCACCGCCACCATCACCGGCACCAGCCACACCGCCACCAGGGCGACCGCCGTGTTGAGACGGTCGGCCATCTTCAGGACGCTGCCGCCCCCGGCGGCCGGACCTGCGCGCGGCACCGCGCTCATGCCGTCCCCGCATCGGCTGCGGGGGCCGCGATCACGATCTCCATCTGTTTCCTCCCGAACGATCCGCCCGTTGGCCGGGCTGTCCCCGGGGTTTCATCGCCGGCCTGTCGGGTGTCACGCGCGGCCATCGATCCCTGCCAACCAGCAGGATCCTGACGCATGCGGAAACCCAGGCGACCGAAAAGAAAACCCATGGGTTTTCCATGGGTAATGTCTGGTACCATCGAAGTCAAGCCACAGGTCATATTCCGGCAGGCCGACGGCGTGCATGGCGATGCGGCAGCCGCCGGCCGCACCCGTGCGGCGGTGATCGGCGGCTTTTGCGGCGCAAGACAGACGCTTGCCGGGCGCGTAGTATCCGGCGCGCCAGAACCGGACAAGACAGGGAGACGACGCCGAGATGCGGGACGACGTTCGGGAGTTCAAACGCGCGCTGATCATCCGAATGGCGGCCGATCTGTTCTTCACTCAAGGGTATGCCCGCACCAAGCTGGATGATCTGGCCGAACGGCTGTCGATGTCGAAGGCGTCGATCTATGACCACTTCACCGGCAAGACCCAGATCCTGTCGACGATCTGCGAACGGTCGGTGGAGATGTCGCTGGATCTGGTGCAGCGGGTGGCGGCAACGCCGCTGGATCCGGTGGGCAAGATCGCCGCGGTCGCCCATGGCTTCACCGGCGTGGTGCTGGACAATCAGCAGCACATTGCCATCCATGCCCGCGAGCAGAGCCATCTGCCGGATGACAGCCGCATCCGCATCAACGAGATGCAGCGCGCCTTCGACGGCATCCTGACCGGCATCATCGCCGACGGCATCGCCGATGGCAGCCTGCGTGTGGCGGATGTCCGCGTCACCGCGCTGGCGCTCGCCGGCATGATCATCTGGGCGCATAGCTGGTATCGCCCCGACGGCCGCATCGCGCCGGCCCGCATCGCCGAAGGCATGGTTCGCAATGCCCTCGCCATGGTCGGCGCCGAAGCCGAAGCCGATCAGGTGCTGGCGCAATTGCGGTTCACCGGGCTGGTATAGAGCAGATCCCGATCAGGTGGAACCACCTGATCGGGTAAAGATGCTCGATAAACGAATAACTTAGAGTGATTTTCGTGAACCAGACGGCGCGAAAATCGCTCCAGGCTGCCCGACCGTCGGACGGCCGTTCAGCCGTATGGTCGTTCAGCCGTATGGTCGTTCACATCGGCCGGACGAATCTGGTTTGTCCAAAAATCGCAAGACAATGTCACGTTTGCGGAATGTGGCCGGGGCCGCCACTCGCTAATCTGATGCCAACGGTTCGATCGGCGCGCGTGGCAGGATCAGGCGATCCGCACGACGGTGCCGCTGCCGTCGCGCTGAAAGGAACGAGGCTTTGACCCAGGCAGCAGATGTGTCGCAGCGTGCCGCCCCGCCGCCCCGCCGCCCGGCCGGGTGACCCGAACATTGATCCGCTGGCTGATGCGTCCGGCGCGTGTCGCCGCTGTCGAGATGCCGGCACCCCGATTCCGGCTGATCGATCTGGAGGGAGAGGCGCTCAAGGCCGTTGCCTGGGTGCCCGGTCAGAAGATTCAGATCGCGATGGGATCCGGTCTCAGCTCACGGACGTATACGCCGATGTCCTGGGATGCCGAACGCGGCCGGACCCGCCTGCTCGCCTTTGCCCATGGCGATGGTCCAGGCAGCCTTTGGGCCAGTGGCCTTGGTGCAGGCGACACCTGCGCCTTCGTCGGACCGCGCCGGTCGCTGGATCTGTCCGAGATCGGAACGCCGGTGGTTCTGTTCGGCGACGAAACCTCGTTCGCGCTGGCGGCGGCCCTTCACCACGGTCCGCATGCGGCCGGTGTGCGCTATCTGCTTGAAGTATCGAACCTGGCCGAGGCACAGACCGTGCTGGCAGCCATCGGGCTCGGCACGGCCACGGCGATCGGGCGTGCCGCCGATGACAGCCATCTGACGGCGATCGAGGCCGAGTTGTTGCGGCTGGCCGCAGGCCGTACCGATATCATTCTGACCGGCAAGGCATCCTCGATCCAGCGTCTGAGCCGCGCCTTGAAGACGGCGGGCGTGGCCGCGTCGCGGATAAGGGCCAAGGCCTATTGGGCGCCGGGCAAGGTGGGGCTGGACTAGCCCCCCTTGCCGGGCACTGCCCGTGATGGGATCACGCCACCGTCAGATGAAGGCTCAGCGCCCGGTGAAGGCCGGCGCGCGCTTCTCGACGAAGTGGTTGACGCCCTCGCGGAAGTCTTCGGTGTGGAAGCTGTCTTCCATTGCCCGGTTGGCGTCGTTCCAGGCCTCGGCCAGCGACTGGAACATGCCGGTATGGACCTGCTGCTTGATCACGCCGATCGAGCGCGGCGACGAGGCGGTAACGAGGTCGCGGGCATAGCTGGTGACCGCGTCGAGGAAGCCCTCGGCCGGCAGGCGGCGGACCAGACCCAGACGCTCGGCCTCGGCGGCATCGACCAGACGGCCCGAGAACAGCAGGTCGAGCGCGTTCATGTTGCCGATCAGCCGCGGCAGCATCCACGAGCTGCCATGTTCCGCGATCAGGCCGCGGCGGGCGAAGGCGGTGGTCAGACGCGCGCCCTCGGCCATGAAGCGCAGATCGGTGAACAGCACCATGCACAGCCCGATGCCGGCCAGCGGTCCGTTGATCGCGGCGATGATCGGCTTGCGGACCTTCAGCATGTAGCTGAATTTCTGGTCGAAATCATCCGACGGCGTCGCCTCGGCCGCCTCACGCGGGGCGGCGCTGCCCTGGCTGGCGACGGCGCCGCTGAGCAGGCCCATATCGGCGCCGGCGCAAAAGCCACGGCCGGCGCCGGTGATGACGATGGCGCGCACGGCATCATCGGCTTCGGCACGCAGCAGCGCGTCGCGCATCTCGTCTTCCATCACCTGGGTCCAGGCGTTCAGTCGATCGGGCCGGTTCAGGGTGATCGTTGCGACCCGGTCGGCCACGTCGTAGAGGATATCGCTATAGGCGGCGGTCTGGCTGGCGGTGGCCGGACTGGCGGTCGTTTGTGTCGCGGGCATGGGGGAGGCTTTCCTCTCGGGTTCCGATCGGCAGGCGGTGAAGTCAAACGGCAATCGAAACGGCAGCAGACAAGAACCGGGAGGGTCGGTGCACGGATGATCGCGGCCTGACCAGATCACCTGAAAGATCTGGAACAGTGTTTGGAATACAGAAGGATTGACCATGGGCCGGTGCATGGCCCGGCCATGATCTGGCGGCGCTGTTGCTTTTTCTGGGCGGACATGTCCGCACTTGGCGATGAAAGTCTACGGCACATGCGGATGTGGTCAAGACGCTTGCGGTGTCGGCACCAGATGAATGACCAGTTCGGTCGCGGCATCCACCGCCTCGGCGCTGTAGAGCAGGGGCAGAAGCGACGCCTCCGCCCAGACCCCGGCATGGTCGGCGTAATGCGCCGAGGCCGGATCGCCCGACTGACCGGGGGCGTTGACGAAGCGGCTGGCATCCCAGTTGCCGACATCGGCGACCATGCGGAAGGATGCGCCGATGATCAGCCGGCCATCGGGGCGATAAGTGGTGTTCATCACCGTGGCGCCCGATCCGCCGACCGGCAGCGGCCCGATATCCAAACGATCGGTGCCCATGGCACCGGCGGCGTCGATGCGGGACAGCGGGTGTTCGAAATAGCCGTGATGGACGCATCCCCAGTCCCAGGCGGCGGTGTCGTCGCCGAAACGGTCGCGGCATTCGGCGACGGCGGCGCTGAGTGTCGGCAGCAGGCAGGCATCACGGCACCTGGCGTCGTCATCGATATGGTCGAGCAGGGTTTCCGGGTCGCCGGGCTCGATCAATTGCCGCAGCACCGGGTCGGCGGTGGCGCGGTCGAGCAGGGCCGGGCGCAGATGCCGTTGCCACCAGATCTCGAACACCAGCGCCGCCGGTGTGGCCAGGGTCAGACGATGATCCCAGCCGGTCAGCAGATCCAGGCCCAGGCGGGTGTCGGCATCGACCGTGCCCGCCGCCGCGGCGGCGGCCGGCAGGTGGCGGCAGATGCGCGTCGCCGGCTCGGACCAGACATCGCCCTGAAGGGCTGCGGCCGTGTCGACATCCTGTGCGGCATCGCTCGACAGGACATGGCGGATGCGGGTTGCCCTGAACGGCTCCAGCCATTCGAAGCCGAAGCCCCGGTCGCGCGCCGGGCCGTCTGGCAGGTTCATCTCGTTGGCGGTGGCGACGAAGCCCGCGGTCGGATCGATGCTGCGCGGCAGATCCGCCGGATCATGAAAGCCCGACCAGTCGTAACGACCATCGCCAGGCACCGGCAGCAGCCCGTCGGAGGCCGGCCGCACCGGCAGTTTCGCGGCAACGATCCAGGCGATCTGGCCATCGATATCGGCATAGACATGATTGGTCGACGGCACCGACCAGCTTGCCAGCGCCGCTGCATAGTCTTCGGGGCTGCGGACATGGCGATAGCCAAGGCTGGCCAGATAGGGCGCGCTGCCCGGTTCCGACCACACGGTGCGGACCGCGAAGGCGCGGCGACGCGGGCCGTCCTCGAAGATCACCGGACCATGGGCCGTGAAGCGCAGATCGACCACAGCGGCGGGGAAACCGCGGACCGGAATCGTCTCGCGCACCACCGTCATCCGCGCCCAGTCGTCGCCGCGTCGATAGAGATCGGGGTCGATGGCACTGGTCTCGCAGACGAACAGATCTTCCTGATCGGCCGGGAAGATGGTCAGCGCGAAGGCGGCATGGCCGTTATGGCCGATGGCGATGCCCGGCATCGCCGGCTCGCCGGCACCGATGATGTCGAGTCCCGGCGCCGTCAGATGCGCCACATAGCGCAGCGACGGCAGGCCATAGGCGCGATGCGGGTCGCTGGCCAGCAGCGGCCGGCCGGTGGCGGTGCGATGGCCGGCAACCGCCCAGTTGTTCGAGCCCTCGACCGTCGGGATCGGCATGCCCTCGGGCACGGACACCACCTCGCCCAGCCCATCGACCCGCGACCAGCGTTCGGCCTGATCGGGGGTCGCCGCCAGCCGCTCGGCATCGAAGGTGACCGGCGCGGTCGCCAGCAGAAACGCATCCAGCACCCGCGGTCCGATATCCTCAGGGTCCAGCCCGTCGGGCACGGCGATGTCATGGGCGGGGGCGATCGAGCGGCGGGCAAGGTCGATGGCCAGCGCCGCCGCATCGTCGGCGGCGGCACCCGCATCCCCGGCCAGACGCCGGGCGCGGACCAGCAGCCGGGCCCGCATCACCTCGGAGGTCAGATTGCGCACCAGGGCATGGCTGCGGATGCGGACCACATCCTCGGGTGCCCAGCGCGCCGGGCGGGTGTCCGTGGCCCCGAATTCCGGCGGCAATAGCGACGGGTCGGCCTCGGTCACGGCGACATAGGCGTTGATGCCATCGGTGAAGGCGGTCACGATATCGCGAAGCCCCGGCACACCATAGGCAGCCCATTCCGCCGCCATGTCGCCGCGATACAGAAACAACCGTGCCGCCCGGTCCTGCGCCAGATAGCCGGGGCCGAAATCGGCGGTCAGCAGGCCCAGCCCGCGCTTGCGCCAGATGTCGATCTGCCACAACCGGTCGCGGGCGGCGTTGAAGCCCTGAACCATGAAGGCGTCGCGCTCCGACGACGCCCGGATATGCGGCACGCCATACCGGTCGACACGGATCTCTGCCGGCGCATCCAGCCCGGGCAGCGGAATGGTGGCGGGAAGCTGGCGGCGTGGCAGCGGCATCGGGCTTACATCCTCGGGTACGGCCTCAGGCGCGGGCGGTTCGGTGGCGTCGAGTGGCGCATATCCGGGCACGGCCCGTCAACTGGTCTGGCTTGACCATAACTAATAGTTGAATAACAACATATTTTGTGCTGTCATCGGCGCGAAATCAATCGCCTGAGACATCGTTCGAACGCCACCGGGCCTGCCGCCGGCGGGCCCCTTTCCGGAACGGGATGCAAGACGATGGATGCACAGACGACAGACCGGCCAGCGACAGACCGGCCAGCGACAGACCGGCCAGCGACAGACCGGCCAGCGACAGACCGGCCAGCGACAGACCGGCCAGCGACATTGGCGCGCGCCGCGGCGGATATCCCGCCGGCCGATCAGGCACCCGATCGCGTGCTGGTCAACCCGATCCCGCTGACCGCCGACGACATCGCGGGATTTCGCGACAAGGGCTATATCAGGCTGCGCGGTCTGCTGACGCCCGACTGCACCGAGGCGCTGCGCGCCCAGGCGCTGGAAACCGTGGTTGCCGCCCGCGATATCGGCGCCACTTATGGCGACACCTTCCGGCGCCTGACCTATGCGCTGGGCGAGACCGCGATCTTCAAGTCGGTCTATACCGCCCGCGCCTTCCGCAAGACCCTGGGCACGCTGACCGGCACAAGGCTGATCATGACCGAGGCCCAGGGCTTCGAGCTGAACAGCGAGCGCAACGGCTTTCCGTGGCATTACGGCTCGCTGTCGTTCCGCTTCATACGGCCGCAGGATATGGGCTACAGCATCTGGATTCCGCTCGACCCGATCGACCCGGCGGGGCAGGGCGGGGGCATGGCCTATATCCCCGAGACGCTGTTCTCGGCGCGCGGCAACTTCCAGATGTCGAGCCTGCTGTCGGCCCGCCTGATCGCGGGGGAGCCGATCGAGGATATCTCGGCGGCGCTGTTCAAGGTGTATGACGAGAACAGCATTCTGATGACCGAGCTGTTCGAGGCCCATAAGGACGAGGACGCCTTCGACGTGGGAGACGCCTTTCTGTTCAACAAGAATGTCTGGCATCGCAGCAGCCCGCTGAAACCCGGCCCGATGGCCTCGCGTCTGGCGGTGAACATGCGCTTCATCGACTGGCGCGCGCGGCTCGACAAGGTGATGTTCGAAGGCGAGGCCGCGACCGGCGGCGGGGTCGGCATGGGCGCCAACTGGGGCGTGCAGAAACAGACCACCTATGGCGCGCAATTCACCGACATCGATCATGGTGATGAAATCCGGGATTCCCGCTTTTGCGGCATGATCATCTGATGCGGCGGGGGCCCATGGTCATCGCCCTGGTGTTCCTGCCCTTCATGACCGCCTATCTGCTGTCCGAGATGTTTCGCAACGTCAACGGGGTGGTCGGGCGGATCCTGCGGGCCGAACTGGGCATCGGACCTGAGCAACTGGGATTGCTGACGGCGGTGTTCCTGGCGGCCATCGCCGGGTCGCAGATCTTCGTCGGCGTGGCGCTGGACCGCTATGGCCCCAGGCGTGTGGTCGGCAGCCTGATGCTGATCGCCGCCGCCGGCGCGGTGCTGTTCGCCGCCGATGATTTCGGCCGCATGGTGGCCGGCCGGTTTCTGATCGGGCTGGGCATGGCCGCGTGCTGGGCGGCGGCGTTCAAGGCGAACGCCACATGGTTCCGGCCGGAACGGCTGGCCCTGGCCAACAGTGCCACGCTGGGTCTGGCGGGGCTGGGGGCGCTGGCCGCCACCCTGCCCACCGAATTGATCATCGCCCGCACCCATTGGCACAATGTGTTCTTCGGCTTGGCGGCCATCGCCGCGGTGCTGGCGGCGGTGATCTGGCTGGTGGTGCCGGAACCGCGTGCGGATGCCGCGCGCGGCGCCACCGACCATGCCTCGATCGGCGACGCCTTTCGCGGCCTGCTGGCCATCGCCACCAGCCGGGTGTTCTGGAAGATCGGCCCGGTCTCGTTTCTGGCGCAAGGCGTGTGGCTGGCCTATCAGGGCCTGTGGGCGGGGGCGTGGATGGCGGATGTAGACCGGCTGGCGCCGGTGCCGGCGGCCACCACCCTGATGTGGCTGGCCATGGCGATCGTGGCCGGGCAACTGGGTTTCGGCCTGATCGCCGACCGCCTGCAACGCCGCGGCATCAGCCTGTGGACCACCATGGCCGCCACCACCACCGGCTTCGTCGTGGTTCAGGCAATGCTGCTGCTGGCACCCTCGCCCGGCGTGTCACGCGCACTGTGGATCGCCTATGGCCTGTTCACCGCCGGGCCGATCTTCACCTATGCGCTGCTGTCGCTGGCGCTGCCATCGGCCTTGTCGGGGCGGGCGATCAGCCTTCTGAACCTGTTCGCCACCCTGGCCGGTTTCGTCCTGCAATATGGGGTGGGCGTGATCATCGAAGGCTGGTCGCCGCTGGCCGAGGGGCCCCATCTTGACGGGCATTACCCCGCCGACGCCCACCGCACCGCGCTGGGCGTGATGGTGGCCATGCAGGGCGTGGCGCTGGTGTGGATGCTGTGGCCGGGATGGCGGCCACAGCCGGCGGCTAGAGGAAATTCCGTTCGCTCTGGAGGCTGTTGCCGAATGCCCGCTACCCATGGTTTGACGCCGTCTGCTGACGGCTTGGGAGCTTGGCGGGGGTCTCGCGCGG